>JADFNE010000062.1 GCA_022563535.1 Myxococcales bacterium | reverse complement strand
CGAGCGCGGATGTCGGCTCGTCGAACAGCATGATCTTGGGGTTCATGCACAGCGAGCGCGCGATCGCCACGCGCTGCTGCTGACCGCCCGAGAGCTGGCCGGGATACTTGTCGGCCTGCTCGGGGATCTTGACGCGCTCGAGATAAGCCATGGCGGATGCGTTCGCCTCGGACTTGGGTATCTTGCGCACCCAGATCGGCGCCAGCGTCAGATTCTCGAGCACGGTGAGATGCGGGAACAGGTTGAAACTCTGAAACACCATGCCGACTTCACTGCGGATCTGATCGAGGTTCTTCAGGTCGCTGCCCAGCGTCATCCCGTCGATGATGATGTCGCCTTCCTGATGCTCCTCGAGCCGGTTGATGCAACGGATCAGCGTCGATTTGCCCGAACCGGAAGGCCCGCAGACGACGATCCGCTCGCCCTGCGTGATCGAGAGGTTGATGTCGCGCAGGACGTGGAACTCACCGAACCACTTATTGACGTGGTTGAGGTAGATGATGACCTCGGACGAGGCCGCCGACGCCAGTTGGTCCGGGGTCTCCTTCTCGGTCGTCTCGGTGGTGCTCTCTACCATGGCTTATCCCCTTTTGAGGTCGACCCCGATCAGCGATCCGTTCCGCCGCCGAGGGTTTCTTCGAGATGGCGGCTGTACTTCGACATGGCGAAGCAAATGACGAAGAAGATGGCAGCACCGACTGCCAGCGGCTCCTTGTGCAAGCCGCGCCAAGGCACGTCCTGACTGGCCGCCTTGAGCATGTTCAGGATATCGAACAACCCGATGATCGAGACCAGCGTGGTGTCCTTCAACAGGCCGATGAAGTTGCCGACGATGTTCGGGATCATGAACTTCAGCGCCTGCGGCATGACGATCAGGCCCATCATCTTCCAATAACCGAGACCCATCGCCATGGCCGCTTCGTATTGGCCCTTGGGAATCGCCTGCAGGCCGGCGCGCACCACTTCGGCCATGTAGCAGGCGTTGAACAGGCACACCGCCACGATCACCTGCACCAGCTTGTTCAAGTTGAACCCCTCGGGCAGGAACAGCGGGAACATGGTCGTCGCCATGAACAGGATGGTGATCAACGGCACCGACCGGAAGACTTCGATGAATCCGGTACAGAGTATCCGGATGACGGGCAGCTGCGATCGACGGCCCATCGCGAGAACGATGCCGCCAGGCAGGGCGAAGGCGATGCCGATGCCGGAAATCACGAAGGTCAGGAACAGCCCGCCCCATAAGGTCCATTCGACGGATACGAGGCCCCAGTCCATCTGCATCCAAAACACTACCGCGAAGGCAGCGGCGAAGATGGCCAGCAAGGTGTTGCGCCGCACCTTGTCCGACGACGCCTTCATGCCGAGGCCGGCGATCACGACCGCGGGCAGCGAACGCCCCGTGCGGACCCCGTGGTAGGCGTTGAGGGTGTTGCCGATCAGGACGACGATCGCGAGCGAAAACATGACTTGAAGGAACAGCCCCTTCTCGCCGCCGGCGAAGAGATAGAAGCCGAGGAAGGGATACAGGAACACGGTGCTGAAACCGACGTATATCTTGTCCCTCACCCTGGGCAGCCAGATCGGCACCATCCAAACGACGAGCAAGACGCCGCCGAGATTGATACGCCACATCTCACCCCTGGGATAGCGGCCAAAGATGAAATTGTCGAACCAGGCGATGACACCCGCCCAACACGCGCCATCCGGGTTGATGTCGAAGCAGACGCGCCGAAGCGCCGCCGCAGCAGTGGAGGGAGTGGACTCACGCAGTGAATCCAACATCATCCGCCTCATTCCAACCTCGCGAAGTTGGGGGGATAGGCTCGGCCAGAACGTAGATCCACCGTCTCAGCCTTGCCGATAAGTCGAATCGCACCCGGTCGAGGGAGCGGAAATCTCGATCTGCGTGCTTTCCATTGTTGCTGTGGCCCCGGTGGCGGCGACGGCACAGGCCTGCTGGTTCTGCTTGGGTTGGCTGGATTGGCCGGGAGCCGGCGCAGTCGGCGTTAGTCGGCCCGAATTCCACGGGCCGGCACGGTCGTGATCTCGTCGCATCCCTGAAAGGGAATCCCGTCAAGGGTCTGGCCCGACACGCACGCCTGAGTATCGCCGGGAGCGATGCCGGTCTCTCGTGTGCGGTAGTGCGAGAGCAGATCCGTTAGACCATCTTGGTTTATGTCCACGGCGTGGCCGCCCTGCTTGTGCTCGGGCGCTGCGCCATCGGGACCGCAGACCAGGGTGGTCACGTCGACGTCGGCTACGTCGAAGTCGTCCGAGCCGAGAATCGCTACCGGAATGACACCCCTGCTTGACGGATTGATGCGGTTGACGTCGCTCCCCGGATGGATGTCCAACTCGATCTCGATTTCGAAATTGGGCACGACCGCGATGTCGTTGAAGTAGGAAAAGAGTTCACTCCGTGCAATGAACTCCTGGGCTCCCGTCTCGGGGTCGATGTGTAGGATGAAAACAAAATCCAGAACGAAAATGTCGCCATTCGCGTCGACTGCAATGTCTGAAAGAGACGACGGGCGCACTGAGGACACCACGGTCTGGTCGCCGGTCTCGGGGTCCACGCGGAGAATGAAACTCTCTTGTTCGTCTACGATTCGGCAAGAGCCGCCCGGACGACAGTCAAAAATGTTGGAGCACGGGTTGCCGTCGTTGCTGCCGCCGAAACAGAGTCTCTTTCGCGGTGCTAGTACTGTAAGCAGCAGATCGCCGTACGGGTCAATCGCAATACCGTTGAAACGACCCCCCTCAAGATCCTCCTTAACGATTTCGGAATGGGCTCCAGTTTCGGGATCGATACGGACGACTGTCCGGGCAATTTCGCCCGAGATCCGAGCCACAACGATCAGATCCCCATACTCGTCAATCACGATGCTGGTGGGGGCAATGATATAGGGGTACGTGGCTACGACCGTGACGTCCCGCGTTGCGGGGTCGATTCGGAAAATACCAAAACGTTGAGTCACGAAGAGATTGCCACTGGCGTCAATCGCGATGTGTCGGGGTTGAACATTGTCCCAGTATGGGAACGCGACGATCACACTCTGAGCCCCTGTCGCCAGATCAATACGGATGATCTTGGCATCCGGCGGGTTCGGGCACGCGGAACAATACGGGCCCCAATCAGAAACGAATAGATCGCCGTTGGCGCCGATCGCGATGCCCTGGGGGTCGTCTACCAAGGAGATGACGGTTTTGACGCCCGTATGGGGATCTATGTGAATGATCGCACCGTAAATGTCCTTCGATAGGAATGGGGGACGGGTGACAACCAAGTCGCCGGGCTGAAGCGTGACCGCCTGAACGCTGAACGCACCCAAGACCGCAACCAAAGCTATAACTGCCGAAACTGCGAGCATCCTCATGGCGCCTCTCCGTTTCCTCCTGCATCACCTTAAACGCACCGGCGCGAAATAGCGAGCGATTTTTCGCACATAGAGTTAAGGAACGCTGTGGCGAGCCGAATTCAAGACCCGTCTTCGGTGAGCTTCCGGTAAAGGGCCGCGACCTGCGCCGCAGTCGCTTCCCGACTCCCCGAATTATCGATGACATGGTCCGCCATGTCGCGTTTTTCATCGATCGGCAGCTGGGCGTCGATGCGCCGCTCCACTTCGCCGCGGTCGCAACCGTCGCGCGCGATCGTGCGTTCGATTTGAATTTCCACCGGTACCCAGGCCAGGATCGTGGCGTCGTACTTGGTCGCCACCGCGGCTCCGGATTTGTTCTTTGCGCCTTCGAACAGCAGCGGGATATCGAGCACAACGAGCGGGTCCCCGTTTGCTCGTGCCGCTTCGACTTGTCGCATCATTTCCGCGACCACCGGCGGATGCACGATCAGGCCCAGTCGGCTGCGTGCGTCGGCATCCCGAAACACGATTGCGGAGACGGCTTCGCGATCCAGCGACCCGTCCGATTTGATGATGTGGTCACCAAAAGCCTCGGCCATGGCCGCGAGCATCGGGGTGCCGGCTGCCTGCAACTGGTGAACGATGGCATCGGCATCGATCGCCGTGGCGCCCAGTTCGGCAAGCATGCCGAGGACGCTGCTTTTTCCCGATCCAATTCCGCCCGACAGGGCAACGACTTCTGACATGGGCGAGAGAATGGCAGCGCGGGATGCTTCGCTCAACCGGGTGTCGGGTGGGCGGTGGCGGCGTCGGGCAGGGCCAGATTGGCTCTCTGATCGATCGGATCCGGGTTTTGGGCTGAAAGTCGCATAAACCCTTGTATAGAAAGCCGATTTTGCCCGCTGGCCCTTTGCGGTCACGGTCCCCCTCCGATATATTGCGCCTGCTATTTCAGGGGGTTAGCGCGATATTCGCAGAGCCGGGCCAACCCGGGGCCCAGAGGAAAGGAGCAGACAGCCATGTCCAGAGCGGGTGCCGGCAAAGCCGGCAGCACTGCCGACTCCTCTCCGTCGGTTTCCGAGATCGAGCCAGAACTCGAGCAGTTGCGCGAAAAGATTGACGAGGTCGATCGCGAGATCCTGGTGCGGCTGAATCGCCGGGCAAAGCTCGTCGAACAGGTGGGCCAGCTGAAGAGTGGTGGCGATCGCAGTCCCATCTACGTGGCGAGTCGCGAACGGGACCTCGTCGCGAGCCTGATTCAAAACAATCCGGGACCGTTTCCAAATCCGGGGGTCACCCATGTCTTCCGCGAGATCATCTCGGCGACCCGCTCGCTCGAAAAAATGGTGAGCGTTTCCTACTTGGGACCGGAGGGCACCTTCAGTCACCTTGCGGCGATTCGGCAGTTCGGCACCCAGGTAGACCTGCAGCCCTGTCAGAATCTGGCCGAGGTGTTCCTGAAGACCGAGCGCGGGGAGACCCACTTTGGTGTCGTTCCGGTGGAGAACTCTACCGAGGGCGCGGTCACGGAGTGCTACGACAGCCTGGTCGAGTCTGATATCACGATTTGTGGCGAACTCATGCTCGAGATCTCCCAGAATCTGCTGCGTCAGAGCGGCGGACTCGAAGGTATCGAACGCGTGGCTTCTCTGTGGCAGCCGCTCGCGCAATGTCGCGGCTGGCTGCGTCGTCGTCTGCCCGACGTCGAAATCATCGAGACGACGAGTACCGCCCATGCCGCGGTGATG
The DNA here is from genome assembly GCA_022563535.1 of Myxococcales bacterium. Classification (NCBI taxonomy): domain Bacteria; kingdom Pseudomonadati; phylum Myxococcota; class Myxococcia; order Myxococcales; species Myxococcales bacterium. Next base: position 18,398 of record JADFNE010000062.1, on the reverse strand, counting down.
GCGACCAAAGATCCAAACCTGGCCGCAATCGGAAGTGAGATTGCGGCCGATACCTATGGACTCGAACTGGTCGAAACGGGCATCGAGGATATGCGGGGAAACATGACGCGCTTTCTCGTGATCGGTCGCGAAACGCCAGCGGCCAGTGGCAACGATCTCACCTCGGTGGTGTTCACGGCGCGCAAGAACCAATCGGGTGCGTTGTACCGTCTGCTCGAATCATTTTCCAAGCACAACGTCAACTTGACGTCCATTCAGTCCCGCCCGGTCAAGAGCAAGCCCTGGGAGTACCTTTTCTTCGTCGACATGGAGGGGCATCTCGACGACGAGCACGTCGCCCTCGCTCTCGAGGAGGCTGCGGCCAATGCTCACTCGCACAAGATTCTGGGCTCGTTTCCGAGGGCCCAGGATATTCCGAGCACGATGACGAGTAGCGTCAAAGACAGCACCAAGAACAGCACCAAGAACGGAGCGTGAGCGTGGCCATCGCAGACCTAGTCAATCCCCACATTCTGAATCTGGCTCCATACGAGCCGGGCAAGCCCATGGAAGAGCTCGAGCGGGAGCTGGGGATCGAGTCGTCGATCAAGCTGGCTTCGAACGAAAACCCACTGGGGCCCTCTCCCAAAGCCCTTGCCGCCGTGCGCGCCTGCATCGATGGCGTCAATCGCTATCCCGATGGAGCGTGCTTCGCCCTGCGCACGCGACTGGCCAAAAAGCTTGCGGTCGACGAAGACCAGATCGTGTTCGGCTGTGGCGCGGACGAGGTCCTCGAACTGCTCGTCAAGACCTTCATCGCCCCGGGCGACGAAGTCGTCATGCCCTGGCCATCGTTCGCAATGTATCCGATTGTTGTCCAGGGAATGGGCGGCCGCGTGGTGCAAGTGCCGTTGCGCGGGGATTTCAGTCACGATCTCGAAGCCATGCGCGACGCGATCACTGAGCGAACGAAGATCGTGTTCGTGTGCAATCCCAATAATCCGACCGGGACCAGCATCGGCGCCGAAGAGTTTGGGCGGTTCGTGCAAAGCTTGCCCGACACGGTGATGCTGGCGGTGGACGAGGCTTACTACGAGTTCGTGCGCCGAACCGATTTCCCCCGCAGCTTGGAATTGTTCAGCGAGCGTCCCGAGACCCTGGTGCTGCGCACGTTTTCCAAGATTTACGGCCTGGCGGGCATGCGCATCGGCTATGGCGTTGGGCATCGGGATCTGATCGGTTATCTCGAACGCGCACGGCATCCGTTCAACGTGAGCAACCTGGCGGAAGTGGCGGCGCTCGCGGCCCTCGATGACGATGAACACGTGCAGAAGACCCTGGAGTTGAACGGAAGCGGGATCGACTACCTGACTCGCGAACTCGAAAGTCTAGGGCTCGAGGTCACGCCGACCGACGCCAATTTTCTGCTGGTGCGGATCGGGGCCAATATCTACAGCGAACTTTTGCAGTGCGGTGTGATCGTGCGGCCAATGCAGGGGTTTGGTTTGCCGGATCACGTACGCATCAGCGTTGGGCTGCCCGAAGAAAACGAACGATTCGTGAAAGCCCTGCGATCGCTTTCGGTGGGGGAACGGTGAGCCAGACGTCCACAGAGACGGGGATTCGTGGTGACGGCGAACCTCCCTTCGAGCGCATGGCGATCCTGGGCCTGGGTTTGCTGGGGGGATCGGTGGCCCTTGCGGCGCGCAAACGCGGTGCGGTGAGAAGCTGTGTCGGCGCTGGACGTCGTCGTGGCCCGCTGGAATACGCTCTCGAGCACGGGATCGTCGATGAAATTGGAGACATCAAGAGTGCCGCGCGCGGGGCTGATCTGGTTGTGCTCGCGACCCCGGTTTCCCGCATGCCCGCCGTGCTCGAGGAAATCGCACCGCAGCTGGCCCAGGGGGCGATCGTGACGGATGTGGGCAGCGTGAAGGGGGCCGTGGCTGCAAATCTGCCAAATCTGCTCCCCGACGGAGTGTCGTTTGTCGGCTCCCATCCCATGGCCGGAAGCCATCTGAAGGGTGTCGAAAATGCCCGGGTTGATCTGTTCGAGGGCGCCTGCTGCGTCGTCACACCGGTCTCCGGTACCTCGCCAGCCGCCGTAGCGCGGCTGAGATGGTTCTGGGAGACCCTGGGCGCCCAGGTTCGGGAGCGAAGTCCGGCGGACCACGACGAGCAAACGGCCTGGATCAGCCACGCCCCCCACGTGCTGGCCTTTGCATTTGCCCATGCCCTGAGGGCAGCTCCCCACGCCGCCGGAGAACTGGCCGGAAGTGGAATTAAAGACTTTACCCGCATCGCGAGGAGTGACGCGGCGCTCTGGGGCGATATCCTGAGCGCCAATCGGAATTCATTGGCAGCTCCCCTCGAACTCTTTCGTCGATCACTCGGTGAATTGGCGCTGGCGATCGAGGCGGGAGATGCCGATAAAGTGGAGCAATTTCTAGCGTCTGCAAGCGAAGGGCTCGCGACAGTGGAGCCCGGAACCGCAGACGATTAACCCGAGCCGGGCGGCGCAAACCCGGTAGTGCATGTCAGCCCTGGGGTAGGGACGGCATTTGGGAGCAAACAACAACCGTGAGTGATTCATCAAACCAAGCAACCAGCTTTGCTGAGCTATTCAGCCAAGGCCCAAAATCAGCAAAAGAGGGCGAAGTCGCCCGAGGCACCATCCTTTCCATCGACGAAGAATACGTTCAGGTAGATATCGGCTTCAAATCTGAAGGCCTCGTGGCCGCCTGGGAGTTCATGGAAGACGACGGCACCATGACGGTGAAAGTCGGCGACATCGTGGACGTCCTGGTCGAAGACGCAGAAGACGAAGACGGACGCATCGTTCTCTCCAAAGAAAAGGCAGAACGACTCAAGATCTGGGACGAGATCAGCTTGGCCTACGACGAAGATCGTTCGGTCGAGGGAGCGATCATTGCCCGGGTGAAGGGTGGCCTTTCTGTCGACATTGGCGTCAAAGCATTTTTGCCGGGTTCGCAGGTCGATCTGCGACCTGTCCGCAATCTCGAAGGCCTGGTCGGAACGCGATCGGACTTCAAGATCATCAAGTTCAACAAGCGCCGGGGCAACATCGTGCTCTCGCGTCGTGCGCTACTCGAGACCGAACGCAAGAAGTTGCGCCGGGACACTCTCGAGACGCTTTCCGCGAGCCAGATCGTGGATGGCGTGATCAAGAACCTCACCGACTACGGTGCGTTCATCGATCTCGGTGGCATCGACGGCCTGCTGCACATTACGGACATGTCCTGGGGTCGCATCAATCATCCCAGCGAGTTGTTCAAGGTCGGAGACGAGATCAAGGTCAAGGTGTTGAAGTTCGACCCCGAAGCCGAGCGGGTTTCGCTGGGTCTCAAGCAGATTCAGCCCGATCCCTGGATCGACGCCGCGCTGCGCTACCCGATTGGGAAACGCCTGAAGGGCGAGGTGGTGAGCCTGACGGATTACGGCGCATTCGTCGAACTCGAAGCGGGAATCGAAGGTCTGGTTCACGTCTCAGAAATGTCCTGGACCAAGCGCGTCAAGCATCCGTCGAAGATCGTCACCGTGGGCGACGAAATCGAGGCGGTGGTGCTCGACGTCAAGGAGCGCGATCGCAAGATTTCGCTCGGGATGAAGCAGATCGAAGAGAACCCGTGGACGGTGATCGAATCGACTTACCCGGTGGGATCAGAGGTCTCGGGCGAGGTGCGGAACATCACCAATTTCGGAATCTTCGTCGGTCTCGAAGAGGGCATCGATGGGCTGGTTCACATCTCGGACATTTCGTGGACCGAGCAGATCAAGCACCCGAGTGAGAAGTTCGAAAAGGGCGACATGGTCAAGGCGGTCGTGCTCAAGATCGACAAGGAAAACGAGAAGTTCTCCCTGGGAATCAAGCAACTACAGCCGAACCCGTGGGACGAAATCCAGCGCAAGTATTCCGTGGGCAGCGAAGTCACTGGACCGGTCAGCAGCGTGACCGAGTTTGGCGTCTTCGTGAAGCTCGATGAAGGAATCGACGGACTCGTCTACAACTCTGAACTCGCTGCGGAGCGCATCGAGAAGCCGGAAGAACACTTCACCGTTGGGCAAGAGGTCACATCACTCGTGGTCAAGGTGGATCCGGTAGAGCAGAAGATCTCTCTGTCGATTCGCGCAGTCGACGACAAGGCCGAACGCGCCGCCCTCAAAAAGGTGGCGAAGCAGGAGTCTGCGAGTCAGGCGACGACCTTGGGAGATTTGCTCAAGAGAAAGATTGGCATCAAGACCGATAAGAGTGAGCAGGAAGAGTAGTTCGGTACAATGGGCCCAATTGGGGGCGGCTTCGTGTCGGCGCCCGGTTGGGATTTTGATGGCGATTAACGAGTCGGAGAGCACGATGACGAAAAGTGGTCTGATCGAGGAGGTCGCGAAGCGAACTCCGCACATTTCGAAGAAAGACACTGAAGTCGTAGTGAATACGATTTTCGATTCGATGATTGATTCTCTCAAGATGGGAGACCGAATCGAGATCCGCGGTTTTGGCAGCTTTCAGGTCAAGATGCGCGAAGCCAGAGAAGGGCGAAATCCGAAGACCGGAGAGCCCGTGCACATCAGTGCCAAGCGAACGCCGTTTTTCAAGGTCGGCAAGGAACTGAAAGAAATGGTGGATCGCTCGGACGGCGACCGTTCGAGCGCTGATGCCAGTGATGCAGAGGGGGTGGCTTCCGCCTAGTCGCGGTCGCTCTCCGCTCTGATTGTGCCGGCGGGCACCGGATCAACGCCGGTCCGGTTGGCCGAGGTGCGAAAGATTGACGCTCTTGTTGCGCCGTGTGCTGCTCGCGGCCGTCGTCATCGTGCTCGTTGTGGTGGTCCGACTTTTTCCGGACCGGAACCCGGTCCTTGTCGACATCGATTTGTTGCTGACAAAGATTGAGGGTGTGCGTCTTTGGCTCGCTCTGGCTGCGACGTTTTCCACGGGCATCGTGGCCGCTTTCTTCGTTTCGAGCCTGCTCTTGATCCGCTCCAGTCTGGTCGGACGACGCTATCGCAAGGCGATTGCCGACCTCGAAGCGGAAGTGCACCACCTGCGCAATCTTCCATTGGCCACCGGCGACCCCACGTCCGGCGGCGAAGTGGCAACGGCGTTCGAGATCGAAACGAAAGGTGAATTGACAGCCAACCCCCCCAGCGCAAAGGGGAGCTAACCGGTGTGGCGTCTTCAGCTGCCAGCGATCCTGCAAAACCGCCGCGGGCGTTCGCGGACCTCGTCGCGTCGTGAATTTGATGCGCTGTTGCACGAGGCCCTGTTCGCGATCCTCGACGAAGACCCAGAAACCGCCGAGCGCGCCCTCGCCGACGCGGTACGGGTCGACTCGAGCAACGTCGACGCCTATCTAGCGCTTTGCCGTTTCTACCGCGGGCGCGGGGAAATCGGCCGCGCGATCCGGCTCCACCAGAACCTCCTGCTGCGCAAGGATCTCGACGGGCAGGAACGCGCGCGGGTCTTGTTGGAATTGGGCCAGGATTTCAACGCGGGTGGTTTCTTGCGCCGGGCGGTCGCCAGCTTCGAGGAAGTACTGGTGCATGAGTCTCGCCACCCGGTCGCATTGCGCGCCCTGGTCGAGTTGTTGGCCGACCTGCAGGAATTTCCGCGTTCGATTGCGCTCGAACGTCGTCTCGCCAAGCTCGAACAGCGAGATCGCACGCGCGAGGCATCCCTACTGCTCCGCATGGGCGAGTACGAGCGAGAAGAGGGTCGGGCGGGCGCCGCCCGCAAGGCGGTCAAAACCGCGCTGCGACGAGATCCTCGCTGTGCGGCCGCCTATATCCTGCTGGGTCAACTCGAGGCGGATCGCGGACGGGACAAGGCGGCCCTGGTTGCATGGAAGAAGGTTCCAGCCCTGGATCGCAGGGCTGCGATGGACCTGTACGGCAAGGTGGAGGCCGCCTTTGCGGCGACCAACCGGGCGCGGGACTTCGAGGGCTTCCTGCGAACGCTGGTTGAAGAGAATCCCGCGGATTCAGAAGCGACGCTGGCTCTCGCGCGCTATTTGAGTTCAAGGGGCGACGCCGATCTCGCGTCGGTCGAACTCAAGCGCTTGCTTGGACGCGATCCGGGAAACCTGGCTGCGCGTATCGTTCTGGGCAGATGCTTGCTCGCGACCGGTCGCGAAGCAGAAGTCGTCAGCGAGTTTGCAAGTCTGTTGGATCTATTGGATGAGACCCCGAGGCGGGGTGAATACAAGGGGCTCGAGTGAAAGCGACTTCCGCACGCGATACGCCGATGATGCGCCAGTACCTGGCCATCAAGGCAGGCTATCCGGATGCAGTGCTCTGCTATCGCATGGGTGACTTCTACGAACTCTTCCTCGACGACGCAGTGCTGGTGGCACCGTTGCTCGATATCACGCTGACGAGTCGCGACAAAGCCAGAGACACCGGCGACGCAGTTCCCATGTGCGGCTTTCCCGTGCACAGCGCCGAGGGTTACATCAAGCGCCTGGCTGAACTGGGACACCGGGTAGCGATCTGCGAACAGGTTGAAGATCCAAAGGAAACCGGCGGCAAGCGCCTGGTGAAGCGCGCAGTCGTGGAAGTCGTGACGCCGGGACTGGTGGGGGATCCGTCGGGCCTGGACGGCACGCAGGTGGTCGCGGTGATGTCGGTCGTGCTGGGGGACGCGGGCGGGCCGTCGGGCCTTGCCATTCTCGATGCTTCCACCGGCGATTTTCGCGCGACCCGCATCGATGGCCAGCCGGGCGAAGCGGTCCCGGAACTGTTGCTGGAGGAACTGCGGCGAATTTCACCGCGAGAGATTCTGTGCGATGCCGAGGTGGAAGCGCGGCTCGGGGCAAGACTGCACACGTGGCTGCCCAACGCGGTGTTGACCCGGGTGCCAGCCGCGAGCTTCGACCCCGCGCGCACTCCAGTCGAGCCCGCGGGTTTCAATCCCAAGGGTGCCGGGCCCGATGATTGCGCGGCGGCGGCACTGATCAGTTATCTGGGGATCAATCAACCCTCTGCGCTGAGTCACTTTCCCGAGCTGCGGCATTATCGTCTGGGCGACACCATGGTGCTCGACGAATCTACCCGCACGCACCTCGAGCTGTTCGAAAACAATTTGGATCGCGGCCGCGACGGCACGCTGGTCCAACTTCTAGACACCAGCGTGACGGCACTGGGGGCGCGACGAATCGCGCATTGGTTGCGCTATCCGCTGCTGCACCCAAGCGAGATTCGCGAACGCCAGGAAGGTGTCGGCGCACTGGTTGAACGCGATCGGCCCCGAGCCCGCCTGCGTCTCGCATTACGCGGCGTGCGCGATCTCGAACGCATTCTGACCAAAGCGGTTCGACCGACCGCGACGCCGCGAGACATCGGCGTGTTGCGCGGATCCATCAGTGCCTTGCCGGAAGTTCGCGCCAGTTTGAGCACCGGGTCGGAAGGCGAAGATCTACTTCCGGATGGCGACCTCCCAGCTGCGCTGCTGCTTCCCGAGCCGCTGCCCGAACTCGCAAGCCTGCTCGCGGACGCCCTGATCGACGATCCCCCCGTGATCGCGCGCGGATCCAGGGGAGCCGGCGTAACCGGCTACATCCGCGAGGGCTACCGCCCGGAACTCGATCTGTTGCGCGAGAGCGCCAGCAAGGGGCGCGAGTGGATCGCCGGACTCGAAGCCAGCGAGCGCAAACGGACGGGGATATCCACGCTGAAGGTGAAGTTCCACCCGGTTCACGGCTATTCCCTCGAGGTTTCGAAAGCACAGTCGGGCAAGATCCCCGACGACTACGAACGCAAGCAAACCCTGGCCAACGTCGAGCGCTATACGACCCCGGCACTCGCCGAGGTGCAGGGCAAGGTGATGGGCGCAAACGAGCGCGCCGCTGCCCTCGAACGACAGATTCTCGAAGACCTTCGTCTCGAGGTGGTCGCCCGGGTGGATGAAATTCGAGTTGCCGCCAACGCCGTCGCGGTCGTCGACGCATTGGCTTCCTTGGCTGAGGTAGCACGCAACCACGGTTGGGTCCGCCCCGAAGTACACGATGGCGAAACACTCGAGATCCGCGCTGGGCGTCACCCGGTCGTCGAAGCCATCTTGAACGACGCACACGCCGAGGGCTTCGTTCCCAACGATTCCGACCTCGACTCGGCCAACGCGCAGATCCTGCTCCTCACCGGGCCCAACATGTCTGGCAAGAGCACCTATTTGCGTCAGGTCGCGCTGATCGTCCTGATGGCCCAGATGGGAAGTTGGGTGCCCGCCGAAAGTGCCCGCATCGGGGTGGTCGACCGAATCTTTACCCGGGTTGGCGCGTCGGACCGACTGGCCCGGGGCGAGTCGACGTTCATGGTCGAAATGCGCGAGACAGCGGAAATCTTGCGAGCGGCGACGCAAAGCAGCCTGCTGATCCTCGACGAGATCGGCCGGGGCACCAGTACTTTTGACGGGCTTTCGATCGCGTGGGCGGTACTCGAACACCTTCACGATACGCCGGGTCTCTCCGCAAGGACGTTGTTCGCGACCCACTACCACGAACTCTCCGATCTGGCGCGCACCCGTCCCCGGGTTCGCAACGGTCACTTCGAAGCCCGGGAGTGGAACGACGAGATCGTGTTCATGCGACGACTCGTGGCGGGGGGGGCGAGTCGTTCCTACGGAATTGCCGTCGCACAACTCGCCGGATTGCCTCAGCCGCTGATCGAGCGAGCGCGGCAGATCCTGAAAAACCTAGAGGGTGGCGAACTCGATCCTGAGGGCCTGCCTCGTCTCGCCAAGGAAGCGGGGGCGGCGCCCGCCGAGCCCGGGCAGCTTGCTTTCGCGCTCGGAAATCCGCCGGCCCGGTCGCTCGAAGAAGAAGAAGTGTTGGACGCGCTGCGCGAACTCGATCCCGACGCGACCACACCGATGGATGCGCTCGTGCTCGTGACCACTCTGCGCGATCGCCTGGCAAAGGGGAAGCAGTCCTAATGGCGGCTTTCGGGTTTCGCTCCCGCCGGGTACTTCCATTGGCGCTGCTCGTGCTGATGCTGGTGTTGTTGCTGCCGGGGCTGCTCGGTGTTACCCGGCCCAAGGGGATGGGGAGCGTAACGGATGTGCGCACCTGGTCTCATCCCGACTACACGCGAGTCGTCGTCGAACTCACGCAACCTGTGGAAACCGAAGTGAAGCGGCTTACCGCCGATGCGAAGGCCGGTCGCCCCGATCGACTGTATCTCGATCTCGAAGGCATCTGGGTCGGTCGCGATTTCGAGGACGGCATTCCGATTCAGGATGGGCTGCTGCAAGATCTGCGTCTCGGGCAGAACACCCTGGGCAAGGCCCGGCTGGTGATCGATCTGCAGCGATACGACCGCCATCGCCTGCTGATATTGCGCTCCCCCCACCGCGTGGTGGTAGATGTCTATGGACCGCGGAGCGGGGGCGAAACGTTGCAATGGCCCCGTCCGGAGGGAAGTCTGCCCAACTCGCGGCTTTCGATCCCACTTCGTCCCATCCGCACCGTGGTGATCGATCCCGGTCATGGCGGCAAGGACCCGGGTGCCATTGGAATCGGGGGGTTGCGGGAAAAGGACGTCAACCTGCGCCTGGCCAAGATGATCGGTGAACGTCTCGAACATCGGGGTTTCACGGTTGTCTATACGCGCAGCAAAGATCTCTCGCTGAGTCTCGAAGAACGCACGGTGATCGCCGAAGCAGCCTACGGAGATATCTTCGTTTCAATACACGCCAATGCATCGACCCGGCGCGGCACCCGGGGAATCGAAATCTATTCCCTCGACGAGAATCACGAGCGGCACAGCCTCGATGTCGCGGCTCGGGAGAACGGCGTGAGCCGAAGCGAGGTCGATTCGCTGCAGCGAGCCATGGCAAAACTCCACGTTTCCGAAGTTTCAGAGCACTCGGTGCGACTGGCCAAGAGTGTGCACGACTCGCTGATGCCGGGCTTGCGCAAGAAGTATCGCGAAGTGCCCGACCTCGGCGTCAAAAAAGGCCCCTTCTATGTGCTCTTTCTTTCGAGCATGCCGGCCATCTTGCTCGAGTCGGGGTTCTTGACCAATAAACACGACGCAAAGCTGTTGCGCGACAAGAGCTATTTGATGGCGATGGCGGAACACATCGCCGCGGGTCTGGGCGATTACCGAAGTCGAGGGCAGCAGGTCGCGAAAAAGACGGGCATCCAATGATTGCGGCGCCGAGAGTCGAGAAAATTCTTCCCGACCTTCGTACATGCGGAGATGATCCCGAGCGCGGTGTGCCGAAGCGTGTGCGCACATTCATCGAGCAAGTGCGCGGGCACCTCACCGAACTTCACCGGGCCGGTATTCCCGGCAGCGAGGTCATCCATACCCATTCAGATCTCACGGACCGATTGGTGCGTCGGCTGTTTCATCTCGCCGAAGAGAGTTTGCTGGCCCGTGACGGCAAACTCGAAACCGGGCTTTGCGTGGTCGCAGTCGGGGGATATGCCCGCCGCGAGATGTGCATTTATTCAGATGTCGATCTACTGGTCGTCTATCAAAACGAAATTACCTCCTACGTCGCGGCAATCAGTGAGCGCCTTCAATACTGGATGTGGGATGCGGGGCTCAGGGTGGGTTGTGCAACCCGGACCCCGGAAGACACTGTGAAACTCGGGCGAGAAGACGACACGGTTCGAACCGCGGTCTTGACCGCGCGTTTTCTCTGCGGCGATGGCGAGTTCTTTCACGAATTCAGCGACACCATGCGCCGAGAGTTGCTTCCCGACGTCGCCGCGTTCATCGACGATCAAGTGGAGGCCGTGGAACGGCGACATCGGCGCTACGGAGCGTCGGCGTTCTTGCTGCAGCCCAATATCAAACAAGGCGTGGGGGGATTGCGCGACTTCCACGCCGCTTTCTGGGTGACCCGGGCCACCCAACCAACGGCGCGTGATCACGAGGACTTTCTGCATTTTGGTTTGCTGACCGATGCAGAAATGGCCGACTATCGCGCCGCCCTGAATTTCATCTGGCGCGTTCGCAACGAATTGCACCTGCAGAGCGGGCGGGGCAACGACCAGATGAGCTTCGAACAGCAGGAGCAACTCGCCGAGTCGCTGGGTTATGGGCGCATCACAGGCGATCCTCCGGGCACAGGCGAGCAGGGTGCTCAAACTGAAGAGGACCACGAACTCTCGGTCGAAGCTTTCATGCGCGACTACTATCGACACGTGCGCAATATCGAGAAGCTGTCCGAGTTGGTGATGGAGCAATGTCGACTACGGATGCGTCGCGGTGGGGATTCCCGGGTCGTGCTGGCGGAAGAGGACGGTTTTCAAGTTGTTGGGGGCCACATCGAGATTCCCCATACCCAACATCTGCGCGCCAAGCCGGTGCGGCTCCTCACCGCGTTCGCAATGGCCCAGAAGCATGAGGTGCCTCTTTCGCGTCTGGCGCGCAGGATGATTCGAGAGAATCTGGATCTGATCGACGACGATTTTCGCACCAGCACAGAAGCCACCGAAGCCTTTCTGGCAATCTTGCGGGGCGAGCGAGGGGTGACGCGGAATCTCGTCACGATGAACGAAGAAGGGCTGTTGGCGGCGTTCATTCCCGAATGGGAACACATCGTTTGCCGCTGGCAGCACGTGATTTATCACACCTACACCGTCGATATCCATTCGATATTTCTTGTCGAAGAACTGCGTCGATTGTCCCGCGGCGAGTTTGCAACCTCGCTGGTCAAGCTGACTGAGCTGATGGAGGGTGAGGTCGACCGCGAGGTGCTGTTCCTCGGATGTCTCTTGCACGACATTGGCAAGGGGTTTGGGGGTGACCACTCGAACAAGGGGGTGCCCCGGGCCCAAAGCTGCGTCGATCGGTTGGGGCTCTCTCCCGATCGCGCCGAGCGCGTGATCTTTCTCGTGCGCCACCATCTGTTGATGTCCCACCTGGCACAGAGCAGGGATATTTCGGACGCCCGACTCATTCTCGACTTTGCCAAGATTTGCGGCGATCGAACGAACCTTCGCAATCTCTACCTGCTGACCTTCGCGGACATCCGAGCTTCGTCGGTCGAGGCCTGGACCGAATGGAAGGGGCAGTTGCTCGAGGAACTTTTTGTTCGCACGGCCGAGCTGTTGGAATCGGGAACAGATGATCGCGACAAAGCGATCGAACTCATCGAGGCCCGGGTAGAGGTGCGGCGCAGTGGCGCTTGTGCGGAATTGAAAGACCTGGGAATTGCGCAAGAAAAGATCGACGGGTACTTCGACTCGATGCCGCGGAGGTATTTTGTCGCCCATACTCCTCGGCAGATCGCCCGTCACGCACAAGTGGTCCTTCGCTACTTGAGTGGGGAAGACCTGGCGACTTCGTTCCGAGAAATGCGCGGCGGGTTTACCGAGTTTGTGCTCTGCGTGCGGGACAGCCCCGGGCTCTACGCGGAAGTGGCCGGCGTGCTCACGGGCTGTCGCTTCAATATTCTGGGATCATACGTCTACACCTCCAGCGCGGGCTTCGCCCTCGAGGTCTATCGCCTTTCTACGCCAGAAGGTGGCGAAAAAGAGCGCGAATTTGCCTGGCGGGAATTGGAAATCGCACTCGAACAGGTCTTGAGTGGAGATCGACGGGCATCGGAATTTCACGCAAACCGCCAATCGAGGCGCAGACGTTCTTCGTCACCGTCTCGCTTCAAGCCCGAAGTGTATATCTCGAATGATGAGTCAGAGTTTTACACTCTGGTCGATGTCACCGTGGACGACCGCATCGGCTTGCTTTACGACTTGACGAGCGTGTTTGCGCGTCACGGATATAGCATTTTCATTTCGAAGGTCGGAACGGTTCTCGATCAAGTCAAAGACACCTTCTATATCAAGGACGACCAGCAGAAAAAAATCGTCGATCCCGCGGTTCTAGACCGGCTTCACGAGGATCTCTTGCAGGCAGCGGGGGAGAATGGCAGCCGTGGAGGTCAAGGTGCAGACTGAGCGGATAAACGAGGTAGTGGATGCGTATTTGAACTACGCCAGACTCGAAAAGGGGTTGGCACGCAACACGATTACGTCCTACGCCAGAGATCTTGCGCGCTTCGCGGCGCCTCTCGAGGGACTGTTTGCAAAGGACATCAACCGCGAACACGTACTGGCGTTCATAGGCCAGCTAGAACGCGACGGACTCGGTCCGGCCAGTCGGGCGCGAGCCTTGGTCTCGGTCCGGCGCTTGCTCAAATTCATGTGCGCGGAAAAATTGCTGGAGATCGATCCCAGCCAGGGCATCATGGCTCCCAAAGTCGGTCGCTCGCTACCCCGGGTATTGGCGATTGAGGAAACCCAGGCATTGATCCACGCCTGTGGCGACACGGGTGCTTTCGCGTTGCGCGATCGCGCGATGCTCGAGGTTTTGTACGGCGCCGGTCTGCGGGTCAGCGAGTTGGTGGAGTTGCCGCTCAGCAGCCTCGATCGGCGGGGGGGGCTACTGCGCGTGGTGGGCAAGGGCGGACACGAACGGGTGGTGCCACTCGGCGAGATGGCCCTGTCCGCAATCGATGAGTATCTCGAAGCGGGACGCCCCGCAATGCTCGGAGCGCGGGACGACTCTTCCCACGCATTGTTCCTGTCGCGCCGAGGCGAAAGCATGACGCGTCAGAACTTCTTCGTGCTGCTGCGCAAACTCGCCGTTCGCGCTGGGATTGCTCAGGATCGCGTCTCTCCCCACGTCTTGCGCCACGCGTTTGCGACGGACCTGCTCGAAGGTGGGGCAGACCTGCGATCGATCCAAATGATGCTTGGGCACGCCGACCTCTCGACCACCGAAATTTACACTCATGTGGGTCGCAGCAAGTTGAAGGAGACCGTGGAACTCCGCCATCCTCGAGGTAGCGGCAGTCGAGGAACGCGACCGTGAGCCGGCGAATCTCGCGAGACATCGTCGGCACGTTTCCGGATGAAGTCGCAGAACTCGTGCGTCGGTTGACTGCCGTTGCGAATCGGATGGGTCTCACGCTTTATCTGGTCGGCGGTCCGGTACGCGATTGGCTGTTGGGCAGAGAAATCGTCGATATCGATCTGTTGATTGCGGGTGGTTCGGAGAAGACGCCCGAGTTGTTGGCCCGCAAGGTGAGTGGTCCTCGGACGCGGATCCGCGAACATCGTCGCTTCGGGACGTTGACGCTCTCGCTCGGGGAGCACACCATCGATCTGGCCCGGATGCGCCGAGAGGAGTATGTCACCAACGGCGCGCTTCCCCAGATTTCTGCCGGAAGTCTGGAAGACGATCTGCTGCGACGAGACTTCTCGGTCAATGCGCTGGTCGTCCCATTGCTCGACATGGGGGAGGACTCGAGCAACAAGGCATCCGACAGTGTGATCGACATTGTCGGCGGTGTGACGGATCTCAAGGAGCGCTCGCTCCGGGTACTTCACCCATTGAGCTTTCACAACGACCCGACCCGGGCGCTTCGTGCCGCGCGTCTTTGCCCGCGGCTGGGCTTCAAACTGTCCCGGGGATCGCGATCCTATCTCCGGGACGCGCTGCGAGACGGAGCCTTCGGGGCAGTGAGCGGGGACCGATTACGCCGGGAGTTCGAAAAAATATTTTCCGAGGCACGGCGCGGCGGCAACCCGACGGCCACTCTCGAACTTCTTCACAGTTGGAACATTCTCGGGGCCCTCGAACCCGGTCTGATCCTCGATGCCCGGGCCAAGCCCTCGCTGCGAAAACTGAGCAAGCTGCTCGCCGATCCACCTTGGCGCCTGCGCGAGAACCGGGCCTGGATCGCGGGGCTGTGCCTCTGGTTGGCGCCCCTCAACCCTGCGATGCGGCGGCGTGTCGTCAGACGCCTTTCGGTGCGCGGCGATGCGGGTGAGCGAATCGTGAACTTCGCCAAGCACCGAAAGAGCTGGAGCAAGGCACTCGCGGGCACCCGAGGTCGAGGAGCAGTCGATGTGGTGCTCGCCGAACTGGACGAAGATCAGCTGCTGGCCCTTTGCGCCAGCAGTGAGCCCCTGCTGCGCCGTCGCATATTGCGCTGGGCGGCCGAGGACCGAGATCGGCGGCTTCCGGTGAGTGGTCGCGATCTGGTGGCCGCGGAGCTCGAGGGACCTGTGATCGGGGTGGCGCTTTCACGGATTCGCGCAGCCTACCTCGACGGGGAGGTCGCGAACCGGGAAGAAGCCATGGCCCTGGCCCGGGAGATCCAGCGCAGGAGCAGCGCGCCGATGCGAACTCGGCGCAAGCAGAAGAAGGTGACGCCCGCCAGTCCCAAATGAACTGCTCGGCCCCCGCGCCGGCCGGAAACGAGGGCTAGAAGGGCCACCACCAGCGATATCGTTCGAGACGCTCGCGGCACAGTTCCAACTGAGCGCGGTAGCGTGCCGTGCGCTGCGCGACCCGGTACGAGATGTCGAGCAGCCACTTTTTCTTGAGGTGGGTCCCGCGCTGAAAGCCCCCGGCGCCTTCGTGGTAGGCGAGATAGAGGCTGCGCGCCGAAGTCTTGTCGATTTGGGCTCGTTTGGCGATGCGGCTCATGTACCAGCCGATGAAATCCGTGGCGTCGGCGAAGCGATTTCGTTCTGCACGGGGTCTGACCGCCTCGCGCCGGTACACGTCCCAGGTCCCGTCCACGACCTGGGCGTAGCCGTAGGCGCTCGACTTGCGCCGCCACGGAATGAAACCCAGGAGTTTGGTTCTCGGCGGTCGGGCGCCGGCGCGAAAACTCGACTCCTGAAAGATCACGGCCATCTGGGTCGCCTGGTCGATTCCCCAACGCCGCTGGGTCGCCAGGGTGGTTCGGTACCAGGCGTGCTTCTGGCCGAAGATCGAACACAGGTTGTCGGGGTCGCGCGGCGGCGATGTGCATCCGGGCATCAAGCTGCTGGCAGTGAAAACTGTTCCAAGGACTGCGGCGAGGCGGATCCAGGGTGTCGAGAGGCGCGAATTCACTGGGCGAGGGTACCCGGGAGAGGCCCGACTGGCGATCGGCGTTGATCGCGAGCGCCAGATTCTCCATACTGGAGCGCGTCCCCCCCGATTCAAAAGTTCCTAAGAACGAGACGTACACGCTACGGCTCCAGCGCAGTATGCGTGGGCGGCGGTAGGAGCCACATGAGCCTGTCTGAATCCCGTAATACGAGCGAGCCCGACTCGAATGGCGCCGCCACCAATGGCCTGGGCGCCAGCGCAAATTACGGCGTCAAGCTTCCGGTCTTCGAGGGACCTCTCGATCTACTACTCCACCTGATTCGCCAGAATGAAGTGGACATCATCGATATTTCGGTCTCCCAGATCGCAGAGCAGTACATCGAATACCTCGACGTCATGCAGAGCCTGGATCTCGACGTCGCCGCCGAGTACCTCGTGATGGCGGCGACCCTGGCCCACATCAAGTCTCGCATGCTGTTGCCTCCGACCGACGAGGAGCTGGACGACGACGGGATCGATCCGCGCGCCGAGTTGGTGGCCCGTCTACTCGAATACCAGCGCTACAAAGAGGTCGCCGAAGCGCTGAGCAAGCGTCGCTGGCTCGGGCGCGACGTTTACGAGGCAAAGGGAGCGGAGCCGGAAAAGGTTTCAGACGCGCAGCGCGAAATCGAGGTCGGCTTGTTCGAGTTGATCGAAGCGTTCCGCCTGGTGCTCAAGCGTGTTCCCGATGAGCCGGAGGTTGGTGTACACATCGTCGAAAGCGAAGAAGTGACGGTGCGCGACCAAATGATGTTCGTCATGTCGATGATCGAAGGACGGGACTCGGTCGAATTCCTTCAGATATTTCCCGCGGAGAGCCTGACGCGCACACGTTTGATCGCCACGTTCCTCGCCATCCTGGAGCTCGCCAGGCTCGAGGCGATTGCGCTCTACCAGGGTGTAAACGAAATTGGCGCGCCCGAAGGGCCCATTCGACTGCGTGCCACTCTTACGATCAGTGAAATTTCTTGGGAAGATCGAATTACCGAGCTCATGTGAGGCAATTGACATGGAACGATCCGAACAGCTGAAAATTGTCGAAGCCCTGGTGCTCGCCTCGCCCGAACCGTTGTCCGCGGTGCGCATCGCCCAGATTGCGCCGGAGTGCACTCCTGCCCTGGCAAAAGATCTGGTGTCCGAACTCAACGAACAATATGCAAAGCAGGAGCGCGCATTCGAAATTTGGGAAGTCGCCGGTGGGTATCAAGTGCGCACCCGGGCAGAGTACTCCGGTTACTTGCAGAAACTTCAAAAGCAACGCCCGCTGCGCTTGTCGCCGGCATCACTCGAGACACTTTCGATTGTCGCCTACAAACAACCCGCGACTCGAGCCGACATCGAGCAGGTGCGAGGGGTCGAGGCTGGCGCTGTGCTCAAGGGCCTGTTGGATCGTGGACTGGTCAAGATCAGTGGTCACAAGGAAGTGCCAGGCCGCCCGATGCTATACGCGACCACCCGACGCTTTCTGGAGGTGTTCGGGCTCGACTCGTTGAAGCAGATGCCCGCGTTGCGTGAGTTGGAGGATCTTGCTCGCGAGCACGGTCTCGCATCTGATGAGTCATCAGAGACCGAGGATCCCGAGTCGGACGCTGAGCTCTCCGCAACCGGGGAAGACGACGCGAGCGAATCCAATGGCGAGATGGCCGCAGACGACGGAGGTGCCGCCGAGCTTTCGGAGCCGGCGATCGAATGACTCATGGCCGCACGACAGCCCTCCCCAAAACATCGCCGCCGGGCCAAGCAGCCTCGTCGTAAAAACCCGGTTCCCGCACCGCGCGCAGCCGAAACTGCGTCGGTATCTGTGCGCCTGCAGAAGCTGCTCGCGGGCGCTGGCTTCGGTTCAAGACGCTCGTGTGAAGAACTGATCCGCCAAGGGCGCGTTTCCGTCAACGGTGACGCTGCCAAGCTCGGAGACACTGCAGATCCGAGTCGCGATATCGTACGTCTCGACGGCGAGAAACTAGTCGGCGAAAAACACGCCTATTGGATGGTCAACAAACCTGAGGGCGTGATTACTTCGGTCCGCGATCCCGAAGGCCGCGCGACCGTCGTAAAACTATTGCCAAAAGATGGACCGCGGATGTTCCCGGTCGGACGCCTCGATCTCGGAACCTCGGGCCTGGTGCTGCTCACCAACGACGGCGGTCTCACGCAACGCTTGCTCCACCCCTCCCTTGGCAACGAACGCGAATACCGCGTCACCGTCAAAGGTTGTGTCAGCGACAAAACCTTCGCTCGCCTGCGCGCCGGCGTTTATCTCGACGACGGCCGCACAGGAAAAACCGAAGTCGACAAAATCCGCATCGACACGAAGACCGAAACCACGACTTTCTTCCTGATCCTCAAGGAGGGCAGAAAGCGACAGATCCGCCTCTCGATGCAGCGACTCAAACATCCAGTCAAGAAGTTGGTACGCGTCCGCATGGGCCCGCTACGCCTGGGCCGATTGGCGCCCGGTGCGGCTCGACCCCTGCGCGCAGAAGAGGTTCGGGCTTTGCTCGCCCATGCGGCGGGCCTGAAGG
>JADFNE010000061.1 GCA_022563535.1 Myxococcales bacterium | reverse complement strand
GCGCCGAGCACGGGCGCAAGGGCTAGCGCCACGATCCATGCAGGGCTCTTGCGGACTCGCTTGGGTTGTTCTTGATTGAACTGCGGATCGAACTGTCGCTTGAATTGTTTGCGCGTCCAGATTTTCATCAGGGTTGTCTCCTGTCATATGCGGGGCGGCCAACTCGGCTGGAAGAGCCGTCCCAGGATTCGCGCGGCACACTCTTCACGAACGTGCGATCTCCGAAGCGCGATTCGGATTCGTCCTCGTAGAAGAGCCTTCGCACCAGGGCGTGAACGGGTTGATCGCGCTGGGAGGCGAGTTGTTCGAGAAAGCCGTCACCCGCGAGCGCTTCTTCGTAGAGAGAGAGCGCCTTGGCGCGACCCAGCAACTGGCCGTCGAGTCGATCGCGCTCCTCCGCGAGCACTCGCAGTTGGCTGTCGATATCGCTGATGAACCCGGTCTCTTCTCCGGGAGGCGCACCCGAGACTGCGGGCAACTCGGAGGTAAAGTCTTCGCTCGTTCGCAGAATCTCGCTGCGCTTCGCCACCAGCACTTCTCGTTGACCCGACAGTGTTGCGACTTGCTCTTCCACATCGCTGCGCTGGCCGCGCAGAGTCGCCAGATCCTGCTGTAGCTCGGCGAGACTGCGATCATCGGTAAACCCGAAGTACATGATCGCCAGATCGTTTCCCAATGCGTTGCGGAACGCGCCGATCTCGAGTGCGCGAACCTCGTGGGCGCGGACCCAGCGGTCGACGTAGGTCGAGCGACTCACCTTCTGGGCCGTCGGCTTCACGATTTCCAAAAAGTATGCTTCGCGGCCGGTACGTTCGAGGGTGGTGGCGAGAAAGCTCCAAAGGTGTCGGTCAAATGGGTAGAGGTCGATCGCCTGGGTGAATTGTTCGATCGCCAGTTCGATCTGCTCGGCGGTCGGATTGTGGGCATTGAATCGCAACACCGCGGCACCAATGCCTCGATGCGCAAGGTGCGCGCCGAAGTAGGCCGAATCGGGCACGGCTTCGGCAGATTCGGGAGTCGCAAACTTTCTGAACATGGCGAGGAAGTCGCCGTAGCGCCCGAGCGCCGCGTTGATGTGTTCGCTCTCGATCTCGCCGCTGGTCGCACTGCGGCTGAGTTCGTATTCGGCGGCGTTAAGACTCACCTCCTGAATCTCACGCCAGAGTTCGTGCATGGTTCGGGTGTAGTCTTCGCGCGTGAGATCCTGGAAGCCATGGCGCTGCCAATCGCCTCGGTGATCGCGATTCAACGCCCCATAGACCTCGACTGCCTCTTCGACACCAAACGGAAGTTCGAGTTCGGGCGCAGCACCCAGGCGCTGACTGGCTGCGTAGATCTCTCCCATCTCCCGCAGCACCCGGACATAGACCGCGCTCTGACCCTGCAATGTGACGGCGTGGCGCAAGGCCTTCTGATACGCCCCCATCGCAACCCGGGTCGCGTCGATCGTATTTTGACTGAAGCCTTCCTCGGCGAGCAGTTTGCTCGCCTCATGGTGGGCCTTCTCGGCCTCGACCAGGGCCAAGGTAAACGTGAGGCTACCGCCGTCCGATTCGGATCCGCGCAGGCGATTGACGATATGATCGAGATACTCGACCGACGAATGACGTCGGGCAATGATCTCGGGTACGCTTCCCACTCGGCCGTCTGACAGCATGAAGACAATGCTCGTCAATGCGTCGAGACTCTGGTCGATTCCCAGGGATTGGCTGCGGATCAAGACGATGCGGGCGATGTTCTCGTAGAGATATGGCAGGGTCGTGACGAAGCCCGAATTCGCGGACCCACCGAGGGACAGGGCCTGGTAGGTCGAGAACGGGCTTTCGAGTTCGGCCACCACCTTGTTCCAGAGGTTGAAGATCTCTTCGTTGAAGCGCGCGACGTCACCGAGATGCAGGGCCTGGTGGGCGCGAATGTAGTAGTACCAGTAGCGGTTCTCGTGTCGCTCGAGCCGACTCGTCAGCCCTTCGATCGCGTGCAACGATTCGCGAATGTTTTCCGCTTCGCCGTTCGCCAGGTAGTCGAGCAAGTATGCGATCGCCATGCGCCGTTGCTCGTCTTCGCTGTGTTCGAGAGACTTGTCTCCGTAGCGCTCCGCGATGTAGTCCGAGAGCGTCACGCCCACGTCGCGACCGTATCCGGCCAGTCGCGCGCGCAGTGCTTCGGGCCTGGCCGACGAATACACATAGGCGTGATCGAGATAGGCGGCCCAGGAGGGCGCCGCGGACCCTGGCGCAGCGGAGGCACTGGGTGCACTCATATTGAAGCTGCAGACGAGCGCAATGGCGAGCGCCGCGACGGTTGCGTTGAAGATTGGTTTGGTCATTGCAGGACTCCCGCGCCGCGCTGCGCTTCGACACACACTTGTGCCCGCATCAGCTCGTCACATCGATTGCCAAGATCTCGCTCCGAGTCGCGCGCGACCCGGAGGAGAAAGGCATTGAGGTTCTTCGTTTCGAGAAAGCTGTAGGTTCCCCCGAGCCCGGTGCACCGGGTTCCGCTGGTGACTACGAGCATCAGTTCCTGCTTGAGTCCGTCTTCGCGTTCTCGTGAGCGGCATGCTGCGAGGGACTCGAGCGGTACTCCGTCCAGTCGCTGCGACTGGAACCCGCCGTCCGCATCACGGTTCCCAACCTCGGCAAGGCTCGGTACGAGGGCGTCCGGACTTTGCGATTCAGCGAGTTGGGGGATCGCGGGAGCAATGGGTATGAAAATCGCCTGGCTGACGTGAAGCGCGTCTACACCGTCGAGTGACTCCACTGGGATCGCAGCCGAAGCCGACCTCGGACCCGGGAGCGACACCGCCGGCAGGGCAACTGCTCCCGTGGTTTGAGCGGCGAGAAGCGACGGCGGTGGCGCGTCCGTTTCAACCGGTGCGAAATCGGTAGCCGCAAGACCTGCGCGGCGGGGTTCCGTGAGCGACGTGACGCGCACGCGTGTCGCCGAGCCCGGTGCGGATCGCACGATCTCCAGCTGATCCATCTCGATGCCGGCCAGGGCCTGCCGCGTTGGGGCGGGTGCCAGGGCTTGCGGATTCGGCGCGGGTGGCCCTGCATCCGCAATCCGTTCGGGTTGTAGCTTCGAAGCAGTTTCCATGGGTGGCGGTGACTCGGCTGCGATCTCAGTGATCTCCCGAGTCTCTGGGAGCGCGGCGTCGAAGTTCTCGTATTCGGTCAACTGAATGATCGACGGGGCCGCGGGCAGCGAAGCATTCATCTTCAGCATCAATGCACACAGGGGCAGCAAGAGTGCGAGATAGAGAGGTGCTAGCGCGGACACGACCTCTCGCCCGAAACGCGGTGGCACCGTCTCCAAGGGAAGTTCGGGCAGCGGTACCAGCAGCCGCGCGGCACCTCGTCCGTAGGAAATGCGAAGCGACAAGTTATTCACGGCGACTCGATCGCAATCGGCGCCGCGGAGACTGCTGGCGCTTGCGCGATGGGACGCACGGCGGCGGTGTGGGTCGCGGGCCAGACTTCCTGCACGAATCCGAGCGCCGTGAGGAAATCTTCGGAACGCGAATCGCGATGGGGCGCCAACAACGGCTTTGCGCCCGACCGACCATGCAGCCCTGCGAGGGCCAGCTTGAGCTCGCGGGATGCGATCCGCACTTCGTCGGCCGGTTGGCCGTTGACCAATGAGAACGCTGCCAGATCTTCCGCCGCGCGCCGTGGATGGATTCGCAGCTGCCATGGAGCTTCGGACCCGAGCTGCAGCGAGTCCGTATTCGATCGCTGGATCTCCGGAAGTTCCATCGCCGCGAGGTCCGGTGCCGAAACCTGGTCACGATCGGCCGCGAGGAGCACGGCGATCAAAAGCAAAAATGCGAGGTCGAGAAAGGAAAACAACCACGCCGGGGCATTTCCAGTATTGGCAGACATGTGCGACATCAACGGCGCAAAAGCCATCACGCTTGAGCAGTTCGTGCGCAACTCATGTGCAGAAATTTCAGAATCCGCGAAACTTCTCGTTCTCGCTACTTTCTATTTAGATGTGAAACGAGGACGACTGTGCCCGATCCCTTCCAGCCAGATTCCGGTCGAAAGAAAAGCAGCACCACGTTGCTCGCCATCGGTGCCGGGTTGGGACTCGCGCTCGCCGCCTGGGGACTGCTCGGGGACGCCGCGGGTGCGCGACTGCCGGAGGGCGCGGTCGCTCGGGTCAACGGTACGCCGATTCGCAGCGAAGACTTCGAACGGCTGTTGGCCGCCGTGATCAAAGACATGCGGACGCCCGATGTCGACCGAGCGCGCAAACGCGTGCTCGATCGGATGATCGAAGAAGAACTTTTGATCCAGCGCGCGCTCGACCTGGGCCTTGTTCAACTCGATCGCAAGGTGCGGGCGGACCTCACGTCGAGTGTGATCGCATCCGTGGTCAACGACGTCGCAGACAAAACCCCGAGCCCCGATGATCTCGAAGTCTTCTTCGCCGAGAACAAGGAATACTTCACTCGCCCCGAACGCCTGCGCGCTCGACAGATCTATTTCCGCAACCCCGCCCCTGGAGACGGAGCTTCCGCGCGCGCCTCGGCGCAAGCACGAGCCCAAAATGCCTACACGCGTCTCGCGTCGGGCGACGCCTATGAGGCAGTGAAGGCCGAGTTGGGGGACTTCGAAGTTTCGCCGATCCCCGACACGCTGCTGCCCGCCGTGAAGCTCCGCGAGTATGTGGGTCCCACGCTGGTGCGCACAATTTCCGCGCTCGAAGTCGGCGATTGGAGCGAGCCCATACACTCGGGCAGTGCCATGAGCATCGTGCAGTTGGTCGACCGGGAACCCGCCAGGACGCCGCAGCTTTCGGAGATTCGCGATCAGGTAGAGGTCGATTGGCGACGGCGCCTGGGGGACCGCGCACTGCGAGACTACCTCGATGAGTTGCGCGCCCGAGCGGAGATACAGATCGCAAAAGAATTCGAGTAGGGGAGGTTCTATGCGCTCGCGTTGGGGTCGCTGGCACGGCTATATGGAAGAACTCGAAGAGGCGATGCGGGTTGCAGGGCAACACCTGCAGGAAGTCGAAGGAATCCTCGCCTCCGCCTACGAGCGCGGAACCTGGAAGGGCGCAAAGCGAGACAGCGCAGACCTGGAGATCGTCCGTCGCGCACTCGACATCCCGTTTTTTCGCGAATTGCTCGAAGCAGCACACCGCCTCGAATCTCTGCACGACCTCGAGACCCCGGGCTTTGTGGGCCGAGCCTGGCGACCGGATGAAGAGGGGGACGTCCAGACCTCGGTGAGCCGCGGTGTTGTGCGCAAAGATATTGTGCGCGAAATCGAAAACCTGGAGATCCCGGAGGGCGCGGTAGCACCCGCACGCATCGTCGCGGCTGAGCGAGCATTGCAGGATCGCACCCGGTCGCTCGTGATCGTGCTCGACCATCTCGTCAACACGCGCAACATCTCGGCCATCGTGCGAAGCGCCGAAGCGCTCGGCCTGCAAGAAATCCACATCATCAATCGCCTGGGCAAGCCAGCACTCGAACGCACCCTCACTACCCGAGCTGAACGCTGGGTCGACATTTTCTGGCACAACGACGGCACGAGCGCGATCGAGGCGTTGCGGCAGCGCGGCTATCGGATCCTCGCCGCAGATTTTGGAGAAGACGCTGTGGAAGTCGAAGCGGTCCCCTTGCTCGGACCGACGGCGCTGGTGTTCGGCAGCGAACAGCGCGGCGTCAGCGCAGAGGTACGCGAATCCGCCGACGGCCTCTTCTACCTGCCCAACAGTGGCTTCACCGCCTACATCAACGTTTCGGTTGCCACCGCGATCTCCATCTATGCGTTGGATCGACGCATGCGGGAGAGCAAGCTGCGCGAGCCGTTGTCAGAGGCGGACCTGGGTGCACTACGTCCGGCCTGGTACTCAATGCTCGCCCGCGGTGATCGTCAAAAAGAAGTCGAGTATCTCGCCTGGGCGAATCGCCCACCGGTAGCGAACCAGGGCGGTCGCTAGAAGACGCTGCGACCCGCCTCGGATGTGCAGGGAACGATCGAATTGAGCCCCACCGCGGACACATCACAACCCACGCTCGCAGTTGCGCGATTTCCGTCGGATGACTCTTTTACGTACGCCCAATACTGATTGACGCCATTGCCGTCGATGTCCGCACCCGCGTCGACGGAGTACCCCAGCGTTGCGGCCGTTGCCGTGATCGCGACTCCGTAGGAAAAGTAGACGCGTCCTTCGGGCACAAAGCCCAGAACATTGAAACCAGCGGCGCCGTATGAAAAATCCGTCTGGTGCGTGCCCGGGATGATGGCCGGCTCGGGAGCTGCCGCGAGGTAACGACCAAACTCCGCAAAATAGGCTTCTTCGGCCGTAACGATCGCAGCCAGATTTGACTTCACCTCGCCGGTCTTGGTTTTCAGTTGGAATGTCGAGTAATTGGGCAGCGCAACCGCCGCCAACAAACCAATGATCGCCACCACGATCATCAGTTCGATCAACGTGAACCCGGATATTCTCCTTCGGGCACAAAGCAACATTTCCAGACTCCGCAGGCGTATGGCTATCGCAGTAGAACTACCTTCTCCAACATCGGTGGAATCGTCGAGAAAAGGGAGCTGTTCTTGCAAATTGCACGACGGCACGCACTCAGGCTTCGGGGCTGGAATCCGGGGCGGGGGGCGCAGCCGCTGGGATGCCGCGATAACCACAAGCGTACAGATAGCGCTCGGTGCTGCCCTTGCGGGTCGCTTTGGATTTCACGGTTTTGGCCTTCTTGAACATCACGCGAATCCGGCGGTCGATCACCTGGGCTTCCGGTCCGTCGAGGATCTTCATCAAGAGATCCCCACCCTCCCGGAGTAGAAGGGGAATTTGCTGCTCAATCGCTTCGAGGATGCGTTCTTCGAGGGCTCGATCGACCGCCCGGACCCCAGTCAGCTTCGGCGCGGCATCTGAGAGCAGCATGTCGGCCCGGCTCCCGAGAAGAGTGAGAACTTGTTCGCAAACTCCCGGCTCTTCGAGATCGCCCACCATCGTCTCGCAATTGGGAAGTTCGAGCGGGGGGTCGATCGCGACCTTGTCCACGCCCACCACGCGTCCCCTGGGACCCACGCACTTTGACGCCACCTGGAGCCAGCCTCCGGGCCAACAGCCCAGATCGACAATCTTGCGACCCCGACGGAGCAATTGGTGGCTACGGTGAAATTCCAACAGCTTGTAGGCCGCACGCGATCGATACCCCTCGCGCTTGGCGCGTTGGTAGAAGTGATCTTTGCGGTCGTAGTTGGAAACGGGTTCCTACTTTCCCGATAGCGCGTCGCGCACGCTCACATACCCGTCGATGTGACCCGGGACGCCACCGCGCACGTAGAGGAGATGCTTTTCGGCGTCGATCTTGACGATCGTCAGGTTCTTCGTCGTAATGCGCGCATTGCCCATATGACCACACATGGGCAAGCCTTTGACGACGTGGCCAGGCGTCGAACCGGCACCGATCGAACCCGCGTGTCGAAATGCTTCGTGGGTACCGTGGGTGCGCCGCTTGACCTTCATGCCGTGGCGCTTGACCACGCCCGCGAATCCGCGGCCCTTCGAAATCCCGATGACATCGACCTTCTGTCCCTCGTCAAAAATCGAGCTGTCGATCTCCTGGCCGATCTCGAATCCCGCCGCCTCTTCGGTCGTGACTCGGCACTCGCGAAGCAAGGCCTTGGGCGTGAGGTCGTGGGCTTTGAAGTGACCGGCTTCGGCCTTGCCGAAGCGACTCTCCTTGCGATCACCCACGCCGAGTTGGAGTGCGCTGTATTTGTCGCGCTCCATTGTCTTTTTATCGACCACGAGATTGGGTGCGGCTTCGAGCACCGTAACGGGAACACACTCTCCCGAATCCAAGAACAGTTGAGTCATGCCGAGCTTTCGGCAAAGAAGTTCGATCGCCACGTTGGTTCTCCACTACTCGGATTGGACCGCCGGTTGGGCGCTCGTCGCGAGCTGATGGGGTGTGGGCGAACCGATTTCGGCCGACCCTCCCCGATTTTCTGTCCTGTGGCCACGAGGGGATCGCGACGCCACGAGGCGGCGTAATATAGAAGTGGCGACGCCGACTGTCGAGCCCGCAGCAGGGCAATGGATCAAATTGAGTACGTGTTCGCATAGTGGTGAAATGGGACGCGATTCTGAGCCCAGGCCGCTCTGGGGGCCGCGAGAAGGGTGCGCGCGGCTATCGTAGGTTCTCAGCGCGGGGTTGGTGGATCCCAGGCCAAAGAGCCAAGACACAGAACCGAGGTCCCAACGGATGAGCAATGCGACCACTGAAACGGGGCGGGAACGCCAAATTTCGCCCCTGCTGGTACTGGGCTTGGACGGTGCAACCTTCGACGTGATCCACCCCATGGTGGCCGCCGGCCAGCTGCCGAACCTCGCCCGAATGATGGAACGTGGCGCCTGGGCGCCACTGCGTTCCACGACCCCACCGGTGACCTTTCCCGCCTGGTCGTCCTTCATGACCGGTCTCGAGCCGGGGCGGCACGGGTTGTTCGACTTTACGCAAAAGCTATCGGGGAGCTATCGGATTCGCTTCGTCAACGCGACCGATCGCCGGGGGACTTCGCTGTTTTCTCGGGTTTCAAAAGCCGGCGGTCGAGTACTCGTGCTCGGAGTACCGGCGACGTTTCCGCCGGAACCGCTCAACGGCTTGTTGGTTCCGGGATTCGATGCGCCGGTTTCCACCGGGAGTGATGCCGCCGCCACCAACGATCCGGATCTCTATCACCGCATCGAACACAAGGCTGGACCTTGGATGCGACCCGCGATGAAGGAGAGTGGAGGTGCTTCGCTCGACCGGACTCGCGCACACTTGCTCGACCGCATCGAACGCAAGACTCGCTTCGCGCTCGCCGGTATCGATGAGATGCGCGTCGGGGGTTCACTCGATTTCATGATGGTGGTTTTCTCGGAGAGCGACACCGTGGGGCATCACTTCTGGAGACATCACGATCCGGCTTCGCCGCGCCACGACCCCGCAGCGGACGAACTCGCGCGCAGCTCCATCGAAGCGATCTACAGCAAACTCGACGAAGCCTGCGGTCGCATCCAACACGCCTTTGGCGACGAAGCGCTCTGCGTCGTGATGTCCGACCACGGGATGGGGGGGGCCAGCCGCTACGTAGTTCACCTGAACCGTTACCTGGCCGAATGCGGACTGCTCGAGCGCAAGGCGAATCGGGGACTCTCGACCGATCATGCCGCGCGGCGCCTGAGAGACGGCCTGCTGCGCTTCGTTCCCTCGGGAATCGCCCAGATTCTGTTTCGCCGGGCCCGGGCGGCCGCGGCCCGGGTCGAGAGCGGGGCCCGGTTCGGCGGATTCAACTGGAATCGGACGCAGGCCTTCTCCGAGGAGGCGAATACGAATCCTGGTGTGTGGATAAACCTTCGTGGGCGAGAAGCCCAGGGATGCGTGGCTCCCGAAGACTACGAAAAGGTTCGCGATCGGGTGATCGAGGCCCTGCAGGCATGGCGGCTACCTGACGGCGGGCCGGTGGTCGCCCGGGCCGTGCGCCGAGAAGAGCTTTACAGCGGACCGTTCGTGTCTCGGGCGCCGGACATCGCCGTCGAGTTGGCCCTCGACAAGGGCTATGGACTCTCGCTCGTGGCGAGTCGGTGGGACAACGACGAGAAGGCAGCTCCGGTGTCGAGACTCGACGACACTGAACTGGCCGGAGGCCGGGGGTTGGGGATGAATGGCACGCACCGCCCCGATGGAATTTTGATCGGGGTCGGGGCCGAACAATCGGATTCGCAAGAGCGCACGACTGCGCGGCCTCGACTCGTCGACATGGCCCCGACACTACTCGCCGCAATGGGGATCGAGTGGGAAGCAAGCGAAGGGGACGCCGATGGAACGTCAATGCTCCTGCGGCCGCGGCCCTATTCTGCCGAGGAGGAGGCGATCGTGGCCGAACGCCTGCACGCCCTCGGATACCTGGAATGAATAGCCGGCGACCGCGAGCCCGATGACTATCGAAACCCAGGACGAACTCGGCGCAGAGGTGCAAGCTCGTGCGATGCGGGCCGCGGTGCTGGGCGCATTCCCCTTTCCCTATCCCCAAGGCTCTCAGGTTTATGCAACCGATCACACCCGGGCACTGATGGGGGCAGGGGTCGATGTGAGCCTCTTTACCTATGGATCGGGCATTGGAGCCACGCCCCGGGACCTCGACCTGGTCCCGTCGCCGGGTTGGCTTTCGCCCAGGATCATGCGATCCGGTCCGACACTCGCGAAGATTCCCGCGGACGCAGCACTACTCCAAAGCTTTGTCCATGCCCATCGCGAGCGTCGTTTCGATGTCGTGCTGGCGCACAACGTCGAAGCGGCGATCATTGGCCTCGCCGCGCGGCCCTTTACCGGCACGCCCGTGATCTACATCGCGCACACGATTCTCCGCTATGAACTCGCGGCCTACGCCGCGAGGCGTTGGGAGAGTCCACTGTGCAGGATCGGCCTGGCGATCGACCGATTTATCGCGCGGCGAGTCGATGGCATCATCGTGCTCTGCGAAGACGCGGAACGTGTCCTCGCGCCGTATGCTCGTGGGCCCATCGAAATCATCCCGCCGGGTCTCGACCCCGCGCGACCACCCGATGCACCACAGATCGCCGCGGTTTGTGACCGTCATGCGCTCGTTCCCGAATGCTACGCGCTCTACTGCGGCAACCTCGATGGCTACCAGGACCTGCACATTCTGGCGGGCGCGGCCCAACGCCTGTCGCATCAGGCGCCCAGCAATCTGCAACGCATCGTGATCGCGACTCATGACGCGAGTCGTATCCCCCAGATCATCGCGGGACACGATCGCCTTCAGTGCGTCGAAGTCCAGGACTATTCGGAGGTCCGGGCTCTCATCGCTGGGGCGCAGAGCGTCGTGTTGAGCCGACGCCGGCGGGGCGGCTTCCCCATAAAGTTGCTCAATTACATGGAAGCCCAGAAGCCGATCGTCGCCTACGAGCGCGTGGCCCCCGGGTTCGAGCACATGCACAACGCCTGGTTGCTCGGATCCGAAGCCGGTGGAAACGAATTGGCGGAAGCACTCTGTACGCTGGCGCGTCGAGAAGACCTGAGGGCGTCTCTCGGACGTGGATCGGGGCTGCTGCTCAGGGACGTTCATTCATGGGCGCGACTCGCGCAGAAGACCCGCAGCTTTGCGGAGACCATTGTCGCCGATTACTCAACTCGACGATAATTCAAGCCGATCCAATGAAGGTGGGGGATTTTTCGGTCTTCACGGCTGTTCTCCCGTCGCATGGTTTGCGCGGCCCGTCTCAGCAGAAAATTCCTTATACTGGGCTGCCCATTAAAAAGGTCCCAACGCATGGTCAAGAATTTCAGGCGCAAGCGCGTTTTGGTCACCGGAGGCGCAGGCTTTCTCGGCTCGCACTTGTGCGAGCAGCTGTTGCATGGCGACAACGAAGTGCTCTGCGTGGACAACTTCTACACGGGCTCGAGGGAGAACGTGGCGCATCTCGTCGAGAATCCACGCTTCGAGATCATGCGGCACGACGTCACGTTTCCGCTCTACGTCGAGGTGGACGAAATTTTCAACCTCGCCTGCCCGGCGTCACCTGTCCACTACCAGAATAATCCCGTTGCGACGACGAAGACGAGCGTCCATGGTGCCATCAACCTTCTCGGCCTTGCGAAGCGTCTGGGGGCCCGCATTTTTCAAGCATCCACCAGTGAGGTCTACGGTGACCCCCAGGTCCACCCTCAAAGGGAAGACTACTGGGGCCACGTGAATCCGATTGGGATCCGTTCTTGTTACGACGAGGGAAAGCGTTGCGCCGAGACGCTCTTCTTCGATTACTGGAGGCAGTGCCAGCTTTCCATCAAGGTCGCGCGCATCTTCAACACCTACGGCCCACACATGCATCCCAACGACGGCCGCGTGGTCTCCAACTTCATCATGCAGGCGCTCACCGATCAGCCGATCACGATCTATGGAGACGGCAGCCAGACCCGATCATTTTGCTACGTGGACGATCTGATCGACGGTTTCTTGCGATTCATGGATACGCCGGAGGACGTCACTGGACCGGTGAACTTGGGCAATCCTGCAGAATTTACCATCGCCGAACTCGCGGAACTGGTCATCGACATCACTTCCTCGAAATCTGAGATCGTGCGCGAACCACTCCCCTCGGACGATCCGACCCAGCGCTGCCCCGACATCAGTTTCGCGAAGGAAGCCCTCGGATGGGAACCGAAGGTTCCCCTGCGCGAAGGACTCTTGAAGACCGTCGAGTACTTCGAGGATGTGTTGCGCCGGGGTTAAAAACTTCTCTAGATGCGGGACGAGACGCCGGCTGCGAGAACAGGCTGAAGCTTTTGCTGCAAAGTGTCGATCAACTCGTGGAGCGCACGCGCAGATGCCTGTGCCTTGCCGACATAAGAGGTGTTTCGCCGCGAGCCGTTGAGAGGCATAATGAGCGGCTGTTCAGCTACACGGCGGAGCGTAGAATTTGGCATAATCTCCGGCTTGAATCGTGGGAAACTGTGCTCCCGGCCTTCCGCCGGGCGCTGCATCCGGGTCGACGTAACGATACGCGTTCGTCTCCCGAGCTTGGAACGTGAACTGGATTGTCGGGAGCTGCAATGAGCGGCGTGGCTGGGTCGAACAAGAATCGTATTCGAGTGTTGTGCGTAGCCGGCGCGCGCCCAAATTTCATGAAAATCGCTCCACTGATGCGAGAGTTCGGTTCGCGCGACAGTTTCGAGAGCTTCCTCGTCCACACCGGACAGCACTACGACGCAAAGATGAGCGACAATTTCTTTCGCGACCTCGGCATCCCGGCCCCTGATGTCAATCTCGGTGTCGGTTCGGGCACTCACGCCGAACAGACGGGCCAGGTATTAATGAAGCTCGAGGGCGTCCTCCAGGCAGAGCGTCCGGATCTCGTGGTCGTGGTGGGCGATGTCAATTCTACTTTGGCCGCGACGCTGGCCGCCGTGAAGCTGCATATTCCAGTCGCCCACGTAGAAGCCGGCTTGCGATCGGGCGATCGTACCATGCCGGAAGAACTCAATCGCATGATGACCGATGTGGTCTCGAGCTGGCTCTTCACCAGCGAACCCGACGGCGAAAAGAACTTGTTGCGCGAAGGCGTCGATCCGTCGCGCATTCACTTTGTCGGCAATGTGATGATCGACACCCTGCTCGCCAACCTCGAACGCGCAAAAGAACTCGACACGCTTGCGAGGCTTGGCCTTGTCTCCGGAGAGTTCGGTCTCTTGACCTTGCATCGACCCAGTAACGTCGACGATCCCAAGCGTCTGGCTGAACTCTTTTCAGCGCTCGAAAAAATCAATGAACGATTGCCGATCGTGTTCCCCGTGCACCCTCGAACCGCATCCAATATTCGCGACACCCTCGGCGGCCGACCGCTGAAACTCCAGGTCGTCGAACCCCAGGACTATCTCGACTTTTTGCGCCTGATGTCCCAAGCCAAGCTGGTGCTCACGGATTCGGGCGGGATCCAGGAAGAGACCACCGTGCTCGGCACTCCATGCTTTACGCTGCGCGACTCGACCGAGCGACCAATCACCATCAGCCACGGCACCAATACGATGGTGGGCGCTGATCGCGAGGTCATCTTGCGCGAGGTGGGGATCGCACTCGACGGCAACGCCAAGAGCGGATCGATCCCGGATCTATGGGATGGCCGGGCGGCGGTGCGAATCGCCGACGTGATCGAGCGCGACCTGCGAGCAGGCTCATGAACCAGAACCAGGCGACCGCCGATTTCACTGCCGAGTCTGTGCAGCGCCAAAGAACCATGATGGCAATCTTGGGAGTCCTCGCGCTCACCACGTACGTCTATTTCCCCATTCTCTTGCACATGTTCAACACCTGGCGAAGCAATCCCGACTACTCCCACGGCCTGTTGGTGGTTCCGCTGGCGCTGTACTTCGCCTACGGCAAGGCACCGCAATTGCGCAAAGCGAAGATCGAGGGGAGTTGGTGGGGGATCGCGATCCTCACCGCCGGTGTGGGATCGCTATGCGTTGGCGAACTCGGGGGTTTGCTGACAGCCCTGCGCGGCGGCTACGTCCTCTCCCTGATGGGGCTGGTGCTCTTGCTGGCGGGAAAGCGCGTATTTGATCTCTTGCTCTTCCCCATGCTTTTCCTCTTCTTGATGGTTCCGCTTCCTCAGTCGCTGGTAAACATCATCGCGTTCCCATTGCAGCTGATCGCAGCTGGGTGGGCCGTGCAAAGCCTTCAGTCCTTCGGCATCCCGGCGCTGCTCGAGGGCAACATCATTCACCTTGCCCACACCCAACTTTTTGTCGCCGAGGCGTGCTCCGGACTGCGATCACTAATGGCGCTAATGACCCTGGGTGTTGTGTTGGCGCAGTTCTTTCGCGCCGGCCGAGTTGTCCAGCAATCGATCCTGATCGCGACCACCATCCCGATTGCCATCGTGGTCAATGCGATGAGGGTTTCCCTGACTGGAGTTCTCGCCTCCCACTTTGGCCGAGAAGCCGCCACAGGCGTAATCCATGAATTTCAGGGCATGATCACATTCAGCATGGCGTTCATTCTGCTGCTGGGAGAAGCGCGCTTACTGGAATCGGGATCCAAGCTGATCAAGCGCATGCGTCGCCTGAAGGAATCCCCGACATGAGTATTGCCAAGCTGATCATCGCGCTGCTCTTCGTGGCAGCAAATTCATACGCGTACAACAATCTCGCCACCGGCGATGTGATCCCTGAGCGCGAGACATTCGCCAGTTTTCCGAATGACTTCGGAGGTTGGAAGTGCACGAACCGTCAGGAGATGGCGCAGGACGTCATCGACAATTTGGGGGTCACGGATTACATCATCTGCAATTACGTAAACGAAGAACTCGATCAGAATGTCGCATTCTACGCGGGCTACCACGAGAGACAGGAGCGTTCCGATTCGGGCAAGACGACGCTCATCCACCCTCCGGAACACTGCCTGCCGGGATCGGGTTGGGACATCATCGAAACTACGATCGTCCCCGTGGACTTCGGAATCCCCGGCGAAGCAAAGCGCGTGGTCATCGCAAAGGGACAGGCACGCAATCTGGTTTATTTCTGGTACCAGTCCCGCGGCCATGTGATCGGCACCAACATCGACCGTCTGCGCCATCTGTTCCTCGACCGCGCATTTCGCAACCGCACCGACGGTTCGCTGTTGCGTTTTACCATGCCGGTCGAGCGAGGAAACTTCGAGGAGGCGGACGAAGCCTTTCGACGCTTCGCCACTCTGATGGCGCGCGGGTTGCCTCGCTTCATTCCCAACTAATCCCCAACTAATCGTTGGCGCGCAGCTTCTCGGTCAAATCGACTGCCAGACCGGTGCGCATGGACTCGATCATGCCGAAGGTCGTCGCGGAAGTCGCCGCGAGTTCTTCCAGTCCAATGGGAGAACCCGCGCCGGTGCGACAGGCTTCGATGACTTCTCGTACCGCGGCGTGTTGCCCCTTGTCCTGATTGACGGTCTTGAACGCCCGCTGACCCATTACACGAGTGCTGCGAAAATTATCGCAAATAGCGGTCTTGCCTTCGGCCGAAACTTCGAAACGCTCCTTTGGAAGTTCCGAACTCGTACTCGCGAGATACTGGAGCGTCGCAATCGAGTCATCGGCAAAGCCGATCGTGGCCACCATGGAATCGTCGCGTTCCGGGTCGCGGCCGAGGGCGCGGGCGTACACGCTCACCGGCAGTTGGCCCACCAGGTAGATGCATAGATCGACGAAGTGACAGCACTCGCCGACGACGCGGCCCCCGCCTGTAGTCGAATCGGTGATCCAGGTACCCGATGGCGTCGCTCCGGCGGCGATAAGGTATTGGAGCGCCATGGGTTCTTTGCGCTTGGCAAAGATCGCGCGAATCTTCCTGGCGTGGGCAGAGAATCGGCGGTTGTACCCGACACTCAAGAAGCCGCCGGTCTCGCGCGCGGTAGCGATGAGTTCGTTCACTGATTTGGGATCGAGACCAATCGGCTTTTCGAGCCAGACCGACTTGCCTGCGCGCAGGGCATCTCTCGCGAGTGCCGCGTGAGTGTCGTGTTGGGTGGCGATGAATACAAGGTCGATGGCCTCGCTTGCGAAAACCTCTTGCGGGTCGGTTCCGCAGCTTTCAAAGTCAAATTTCTCTGACGTTCGGCGCGCCGAGGGACCGGTCGCGGTCACGATCTTTACTCTGCGGATGTTCTGTGCACTCTCGACTGCCGGCAGAAGTTGGGCCTTTGCATAGTTGCCCGCACCCAGGAACGCGACTCCTAGATCTCCGTCTTTGCGCGTCTGCGCCGGCCTGAGTTCGAGGGAGCGGCGCTCATCCGGGGCACCATCGTACTTGAAGATGATCGCGAGGTTCTTGCGCTCACCCTTGGCCAGTGCTTCGTATGATTTTTCGGCGTCGTCAAAGTTCACGATCTCTGCGTCGAGGTTGCCCGGGTCGATGTCTCCCGCGGCTGCGAGGTTGACGAAGGCCTGCAGGTTGCGGTTCTCGGTCCAGCGCACGTACGAAATCGGATAGTCGAGACCCAACTCTTCGTAGCGACGGTCGTAGCGACCGGGTCCGTACGACATGCTCATCCGCAGTTCGAGCTCCTTGTCGTAAAAGCTACGGCGATCGAGATCCATCGCGGTCGCACCCACCACGGCTACGCGCCCCTTCATACGACACAGATCGGCAGCGAGTTGGATCGGCGCTGAACTATCGGATGCAGCGGCGACCAGGCTGATGTCGGCACCGAAGCCTTCGGTGGCGCTGTTCTTCCATGCATCGTGGTCATCGCCAGGCTCTGCACCCCAGGTCGCACCTTGATCCATCGCTTCGTCGACACGCTGGGGATCAATGTCGATCGCCAGCACCCTACAACCCGCAGCGCGCAGGAGTTGAACCGCGAGTTGACCGATCAGGCCCAGACCAATTACCGCTGCGACTTCGCCGAGGCGCGGATCCGCAACGCGAACTCCCTGCATTGCGATCGCGCCAAGGGTTGCATAGGCGGCAATATTGAGACTGAGTCCCCGCGGTACGTGGACCACGAGGTTTTCGGGTACGGTCACGAGTTCTGCGTGATTTGCGTAACCCGCGCCCGCGCACGCAACCCGATCGCCAGGGGCGAATTTCTGGACTCCTTCTCCCACGCTTACGACCACCCCCGCACACGCGTAGCCGAGGGGTTGCGGTGCTTCGAGACGCGTCGTGACGGCGCGATAGGTCGGTAGAGGACCTTCTTGTTGCAGCTTGTGAAGCACCTGCTTGACCAGGTCCGGCCGGCTGCGCGCTTTGGCGACCAATGACTTGCGCGCGAAATCGAGCGCCATCTTTTCAGTACCGGGTGAGACGACGGAATAGTGATTGGCGACCAACACCTGGCCGGCCACCGGCGCAGGGGCCGGGACCTCGACCAGTTCGAGTTCACCGCTCCGCGCACTCTGCAAAATCTGCTTCATTTTTTCTCTCGCTCGTCGCACTCGATGTGCCCGAACCAACCTGGGTGAGGAGTAAAGGTCCTGTCGCATGTGATTTCGTCGAGACGGCGAATCGCCACTGGATGATCGCGTTCAGACTCGGCCTGGGTTTCCGCAACCTCGACGTCTTCGGGTTCGCGCACCTGTGTAATTCGTGCGTACGTATCTCTCATCGGCTCACGCAGCTTGGGAATCAACTGCTCGTTGAATCCCATGAGTCGAACGGCGACCAAGTCTACGGCCACGGGGTCGGTTCCCGCCACAATCACGCCGAGGGGAACGTCGCTCGGCGCGAGCGGTCCGTCTCCCTCGCCCGCCACGATGCCGTCGATCACCGTGAGCACGGTCCGGACGGGTTGCGGGCGGTCGAGCGAAAGCCCGGTGCTGTCGCTGTAATAGAGGCAGCGGTTGAGATCACAGCACATGCGCCAGGTGGTGCGGTTTCCATGCCAGTTCCCGGCTCGAATGAACGCGTCGCCCCGGGTCGCACTCTCGACCCGGCGCATCGCCCGAAAGAACCTGATGCCTTTGCCCCGAGCGAGCAGGGGACGAGCGATCTCAGTCGCGCGGCTGCGCAGCTTGTCGATCAAGCGCTCGGTCGGAAATTCGTCGCCGCCTTCGGATATCGCTCCGAGGCTGTGGTGGGGGAGCCAGTTCTTGTCGCCATTGATGCCCACGAGATTTTTTAGCGCGAGGGTTACACCCGTCTTCTTGTGGGTCTTGAGCTTGGGCAGGTTCACGATCAAATCGGATGAGAGCACGGTCTCAGAGAGCAGATATTCGTTGCGGCCGTTGCGGTGGTGTTCCGATGTGGGGCCCGGATCGTAGTCGGCACCGCGAAAACGATCGGGATCGAGGCCCGAGCCTTCAAAGAAGCTCTGGCGCCCGAGATCGACTGCACGATAACCCGCCGGATCCCCCGGCAGTTGCTTGCGATCGGCAATGATCCCGCCGTCGAAAACCACCGCTTCTCGGCGCAGATCGATGATTTCGAGTCTTCGTCCAAGCGACTCGACATAGGCCACGAGCTCGTCGAGACCCGCGAGCGTGCGAATTCGATCGAAGTCACAGTCCTGCTGTGGCGCCTCCGCAATGATGACCCGGCCTTCGGGACCCGCGGCCATGAGTGCGTAATCAACCATGGTACGCAAGACAGCGCCGTGGGTGATGACGCTCTCCACGCTTCCGGCGTCGCTAGCGAGGGAGTTCCAATGGCGAATGAAGTTGGGCTTCAAGACGATGACCGCCCCTGGCCGTACGAAATCGCGAAGCGGATTCCAGCTTTGCTCGCCATAGTGCTCGGCATCGAGTTCGAGCGTGCGAAGAGCATTGCGCACGGCCGCGTAAACATGGTTGAAGGCGACGGAGTCGGCTGTCGCGGCCGCGAGCTGTGCGAGCTCCGGGTAGTCTCGGCCCGGCGCAAAGGGTGGGACCAGTCCTCGATAGGATGGTTTCGTATGGACAAGACCGACGCGTATCAATACCTCTCCTCTCCCACTGCGCGGCCCGGTGCTCCGCATCTCGCAGTCGATTGCGCAACGTCGCGCGGAGCCGAACGTATCGTAACGCTGGATGGCGACGACCCAACGATTTTCCCCCAGGGGGCATGATTCGCGTTTCAGGATTCGCGAACTCACGCCGATGTGCAATTCAGCGGCGAGTACCGCCTAAATCATGGCGAATAACGAAACGCTGGGGCTCCGGTAAGCTTCACATAGAACTCCCGGGGAGCTGGTCTCGCGTTTTAGCGATTCCAATTTTGACAAACAGCGCCATTGAGTGCGACGACACGAAGGTGAGTTCCATTGTATGAAACCCCGGCCACCCCGTTTCTGAGTTCGATTGTCGGATTCGCGATCACGCTGTTTTTCCTGTTGGGCTTCTACATGGTCCGCAAGCGCGAAGAGCGCGGCTGGCTGATGGGGCTCGCCCTCGGCGCATTCCTGCTGA
Organism: Myxococcales bacterium; assembly: GCA_022563535.1. Classification (NCBI taxonomy): domain Bacteria; kingdom Pseudomonadati; phylum Myxococcota; class Myxococcia; order Myxococcales; species Myxococcales bacterium. Next base: position 4,324 of record JADFNE010000061.1, on the reverse strand, counting down.
AGGCGATCCTGGTTCCCATCTACTTCCAGTGGCTGGTCTCCGTTGGTGACTTCGGTTTCGCCCACCTCGACGCGGGTGCGGTTCACTCGGCGGCGATCCAGATGGCCAACGACATCGACTACGACACCCCGCGTAGCTTCGGAGGCTGGGCAGCGCTCGATCCGGGCTTCTTCATTATCACCGCCTACGTGTACCGGATCTTTGGACCGAACACGCTGATCATTCGTTTTTTCTTGATCATGTGTGTGAGCATCTCTCTGGTTTACATCTACCGAATTACCAGGCTTTACTTCGACGAAAAGACCGCCCGCACGGCCGCGGTGCTGCAGGCGTTTCTCCCCCTACCGATCCTGCTGTCATTGAATCACCGCAAAGATCCATTGATTCAACTGATCGCGCTGTTCATCTTCTATCACGCCGTGCGCATTTTTCGACAAGAACCGGGATGGCAGCGAGCAACTGCAATGGTAGTCGTGGGCCTGTTCGCCATGTACCCGTTGCGCAGTGGAATGGTCCTTCCGTTCCTCGCGGTGATGGTACTTTGCTTCGTGCTCGCAAATCGAAACCTGCTGCAGGGGATCGGGCTTTCGATCTTGACGATCATTGGCCTCATCATAAGTCAGGTTACAGCAACAGAGGATTCGAGAATCAACCTCGGTCGCTATTTGGCGCGCGCAGAGAGCAAGTTGGACTCGAGCGCCCAGCTGTCCGAAGAAGGCAGTGGCCTGGTACGTCTGTTGCGCGTTACGGGACCGACGGACATCTACAAGGTTCCCTTTGCGGCCGTCGCCTACTTGATTTTGCCATTCCCGCCAAATTTCGATCAAGGCCCGCAGTCGATGCTCGAATCGCTTTTGAATCTCGTGAGCATCTTCTTATTGCCTCACTTGTTGATCGGCGCGTGGAGCATGATCCGAGGCCCTGACTGGCGCTTGCAATTACCGCTGCTGATCTTTCCGATCTTCTTCCTGCTATTGCTCGGCGCCGTGCATGTTGGCCTCGTTCGCTACAAGCAGCTCTTCTATCCAATCTGCCTCATCTGGACCGCGGTTGGGTGGCAACGTGGAACTAGCTTTTTATTCAAGTTCTCGATTTACGGCATACTCGGACTATTTGGAGCTGCAGTCTATTTGTACCGTTTCGTGAATTGATAGGACGAAGAGCGGGGCCGTCCCCGACCCTTCCATCACGCACTGTCACGCAGCGTCGAGATACCGAGACAGCACCTTGTAGAAGTCGGTCGCCGAAACATTGCCCTCGAAGTCTCCCTCTCGAGAGCTCAGACAGATTCCGTGCTGGCTGGGGTAACGGGGGTGGTAGCCATGCATACCCACGGATGGCTTGGGCCCCCAGTAACTGGGCACGATCTGATAGCCCTCGAAGGTGTGGTAGATGAGGTCGCCGAACTCCGGTCGCGTGATGCACATCTCCCTGCGATCTTCGTCCGCGAGGGATTCGAGGCCATGGATTCCGTCCAGGTAAGCTCGAATGCGTTCGCGGGTCGTATCGTCTTCACACCAGACTCGAAGGATCGTGCCCTCGGTGAAGTAGGCGTAGCCAGACTTGTCGGGATCTCCAATTTCACTTTCGAGTTCAATCGAGACGTAATCCGTCACGTTCGTCATACCGTGATCGGAGGCCACGAGTACGCTCCCGTCCGGCACTTTTGCCATGAAGGCTTCGCTCAGCTGTCGAATGTATTCATCCTGGACTAGCAGGAGTTCGTCGTAGGGCGCAGAGGCCACGCCATCCCAGTGGGAGCAACCGTCGATTCGAGTGAACGTGGCCAGGATGCTCCCCGGATCGTCCGCCTCTTCGATGTATTTCTTGACGGCCTGGAAGTTGTCTTCGTCGCGACGCAGAACCACAGGAAATTCCGTGTGGAGAAAGACCTTCAGCTTCTCATGATTGAGCAGGGAAGCGCCCTCGAAGCCCTTGGTCAGCACCGAGTGCCCCGTCTCCTCGAAGGTTCCAAGATAGGAAAGTGGGATGTTCTTTGTCGCACCCGCCACGCCCAACCGATCGATGACTTTGTGCACGATACGTTTGCCGGTGTACCAGCGTTCGACGAACGAAATCATCTTGAGCAGCTTGTGAATGCTGCGAAGCGGCGCCGTTCGAGGCGCGTAGGTCCACTCTCCCCAAAACCCGACCTCGTCGGGCCGTTTTCCGGTGAACAGCTCCGTCTGGCAATTTACGCTGTAGCCGAGGATTGGGATCAGTCTCGCCTTGCTGGCAAAATTACGTGTGAACGGGAGCTTCTCGAGTTGGTCGAAAGGCAGTCCGTCGATAAAGATCGTAAGTGTCCGAGACACGATCGCGCGCTCCTGTCTGTTTCAGAACGAACTCCGAAAAGAAGTTCAGCCTCGGCTGCGATGATTGCGATCGCGCCTAGTCCTCATCATTGCGGTCGCGACGCTTTTCCATGCGTCGCAGTCGATACGAAACATCCTCGAGAACCCCGCGGCTCCCGCTGATCAAATCTGCCACGATTCCAGTCAACACCATCTGGAACCCCGCCAACATCAAAATGGCGGCCAGAATCAAGGATTGCACATGGAGGTCGTGGGACTCCGTGAATAAATAGAAGTAGAGGAAGCGCGCGCCAAGTGCGACGCCGGCCATGATCGTGGCGAAGCCTACGGTCGAAAAGATCGCCATGGCCCCGTAGGTCGAGTAGACCCGCACGGCGATCTGGAGCGAGCGCAAAATGAATTGGGTAACGCCAGAAAAGAGTCGCGATTCACGGAGCTTGTCGTTTGTCCGGATCGGGACGCTCACGGTGGGAATGCGTTTGCGTCCCGCCTGGATCACATGATCCACGGTGTGGTCGAAGTCTGTCGACATGGCGAGCCGCATCGCGGCTTCGCGACTGTAGGCCTTGAAGCCACTCGCGACGTCAGGCACATCGAGCCCCGCGAGCCGGCTGATCACCCGGCTCCCCACGACCTGCAGCGTCTTCTTCACAAAAGAGAAGTGTTTGACTTTGGCGGGCTCCCGATCACCGATCACGAGTTCGGCGCGGCCCGCCAGGATAGGAGCAACAAGTTTGGGTATGTCGCCGCCGTAATATTGGTTGTCGCCGTCGGTGTTGACGATGATGTCCGCGCCCGCCTGCAGGCAGTAGTCGATCCCCGCAGCAAACGCATGGCCCAGCCCGCGGTTGGCCGCAAAGCTCAGGACGTGCTGGACCCCGTGTTCGCGCGCGATTTCAACTGTGCGATCCGTGCAGCCATCGTCGATGATCACGATTTCGATCGAATCGATCCCCTCGATCTGCGTCGGGATGTCCTTCAATGTAGCGGGAAGCGTCTGTTCCTCGTTTAGGCAAGGAATTTGGATCATGAGCTTCATAGCCGTTGGCCTCCGGTCGCGTGCGTGCCTCTCAAAAACGGCATCACGAAGCCATCACTATAGTGAAATCTTCGCGGACTGGAGCGCCGCGTCGGTGTGGCTTTTGGGCGGGGTAGCCCTAGTCGATCTTGAAGCGGCCACTTGCGAACGGAGCTGGGCCCACGTAGTAGAGCGCCGTGCGCGCACCCTCTATTCCCGGACGCCACTCGATCGTAAGATCATGGCCGTCTACATCGCCGAGGGGCTGCTTGCGCGCGAGATCCCATAGCGTTCCTTGCACATCGACGGGCAGCCGCAACTCCACCACCCGATGTTCCGCCTTCCCAGTCGACTTGCTTGTCGCTCCATCGGTGTAGTCGCTCAACAGCAGCAGATGATGCGAGCCGTTTGACAACCCTGTCGCGCTGACACCCGGACCCTGCACTTCGATCGGCGCCATTGGCTCGCTCCCCACGATCACATCTTCGACGGGGATCACCGCTTCCATCGCGCGAGCGACATGATAAAAATCTGCTCCCTCGAAGTTCGCATAGGCAAACCACGCGATCCCGAGCGATCCCGAGCCGAACACTTCGAGCACTTTGTCGTAGACCCAGATGCTCGGGTACTCCCTGACGGTACCCGGATCCATCCAGGGAATGATGTCTCCCCGCGCCATCAGCGCGCGAATGCGTCGCAGGCGCAAACCCAGTCGCTCTGGCCGATCGCTGTAGACAACGGGCTGCGCGTAGTCGACCACATCATCGTAGAGCTTGTTAAAGTCAAAAATCTTGCCGTAGGTCTGATTGGGCTCGCTGTTGTACCCACCCATGCGCGGAGCTACGCCCCCCGGCAATACTTCTTGAAGCTTGTCGCGAATGTTGAAAATCAACTCGACGCCCAGATCCGTTACCGCGCCGGCGGGATTGTTCGCCTGGCTCTGCGCGCTGTCGGAAAGATAGGCGCTACACTCCGGCGCATTCCCCATCGG
>JADFNE010000060.1 GCA_022563535.1 Myxococcales bacterium | reverse complement strand
TTACGCCGACGGCACTGCTGGTTCTATCCCAGGCGCTGTGGTTCACGGTCCCGATCATTGCCCGGAGCGAAGGCTTTGGCATCGACACCGTCGCCTTCAACTTGGTCGATGCGCAGTACTCCTTTTGGTGGATCGCCTTCGCACACTCGGTTCAGTACCTCTGGGTGACCCGTTACTTCGCCCGCTCCGGCGGTGCTGGCCGCCACTACTTTACCCGCGCAACATTCGCTGGCTTTGCCGTCTTCGGCCTGCCGGTGCTGATCTTTTCGACTACGGGCCTAACTCCAGTGCCTTACGACGCCGGCCTGTTCCTGCTCGTGAACACGGCCGTCAATCTCCACCACTTCATCCTTGACGGCGCGATCTGGAAGCTGCGCGACGGCGCCGTTGCCCGGGTTCTGCTGCGCCCGGTCGAGCCGTCCAAACAAGTGGATCCGGGGAGCCGCGGGCTTCCCTGGCGCCGCATCGCGGTCGTGGTGGTCGCCAGCCTCTACATGGTTCAGTACGTCGTGAACGCGGAGGAGAAGGAGTTCGGAGTCAATCGCGCCGACGGCGCTTCCGAACGACTGCGTTCGGCCGAGCGACGTCTCGCGCGCATCCGCCTGCCGAGCCCGATGGTGAGCGCGAGACTCGGCATCGCCCTTGCGAACGATGGCAAACTCTTGGAAGCCGAGGCCGCGCTCGAGAGAAGTATCGATCAACGCGCTTCGGCGCTGGCGTGGACTGCACTCGGCCAGGTGCGGGCGCGGCAGAAGGACTGGCCCGGAGCCGAAGAGGCGCTGACACAAGCGATCGCGCTCGAGCCCGATCAACGCTCGGCACTCCATGAACTCGGGCAGGTGAGGTTCACTGCGGGAGATGCTGCCGGGGCCATCGCGCCACTCGAGCGAGCACTCGAGTTGTCGGCTGGAGAAGTACGCCGCAATGTGGCGTTGCTGTTAAAGCGCGCGCAGAGCGCTGCGCAGTAGGACCGGTCCACCCCAGCATCTCGGAACACCGTCAGGGGATGCGCAACCGTGTTAAGGCCGATCGCATGGGACAGCGCGTGTCGCGCAACAGAGCGGGTCGGCGCCCGATAATCCACCTTTCCGTGGATCGGATACTTAACACATATAACAGCTCTGAGCGGCTATACTGGAGTGTCTTGCCGTTTCCCATTGTTTGCGGGGCGAATATTAAACGATGCTAAACGGGAGCTGAATCGCTCGGGCTGGATGGCAACGCGACGAGCCAGCGCGGAATACGGAAGCCGGTAACCAAGAATCGCAGTGGGAGAGTCAAAATTGAGTGGTTCCATATCCGAAGCCAGCCCCGCGAAGCCAACCATCGTGGTAGACCGCCCGTACTTCGAAGATCTCGCGGTCGGTCGGGTCTTCGACGATGCCCCGGCGGTCACCCTGACGTCTGGCCATGCGGCCTTTCATGCAGCGCTCTTCGGCGACCGACTGCGTCTCCCGCTCTCCGAGCCCCTCTGCCGTGCGGTCACCGATAGCGGTCACGCCCTCGCCCACCCAAACCTCGTCTGCAACATGGCGATCGGCCAGACCACCACGCCCTCTCAACGCGTCCTGGGCAATCTTTTCTATCGTGGCCTGGTGCTGCAGCGCCCGGTGTTCATCGGCGACACCTTGACGACTACGACCGAAGTCGTGGCGCGTCGGCAAAATCGCACGAAGCCGGGTCGCGACGCCACCGGAATCGTCGTGCTGCAGGTTCATGTCGAAAACCAGCATCGAGAGACCGTGCTGCACTTCTGGCGCTGCCCGATGCTGCCGTGTCGCGACGCGGCCTCCGAACCCGAAGCGACTATAGACCCCGTCGACATATTGAGCGCGATTCCCTCGGAACTCGACATGGACGCCGTGCGTGCCGCCGTCCCGAGCAATTGGCGATTCGATGTATTTCGTTCGTTTGCGACGGGCCCGCACTTCGCTGACATCGAAGCCGGAACCCAGTACGTGATCGAAGCCGCCGACACGGTGACCACTGCCCCGGAGCTGGCTCGTCAGACCCTGAACCTCGCTCAGGCCCACACCGACGCGACGGCCAGTCCCTACGGCCGGCGCCTGGTCTATGGCGGCCACACGATCTCGATGGCCTCGGCTCAACTCAGCCGTGCACTCCCCAACTTGCTGACACTGATCGCCTGGCGCAGCTGCGATCACCGGGCGCCGGTGTTCGAAGGGGATCGGCTGCAGACCGAGGTAGAGATCACCGACACCCACGAGCTTGAAGCCGGCGGCGGACTCGTAGATCTACACGTCCTCGTGTCTGCGGAACGCGGCCCCGACTCACCGGAACCGGGAAAGCGCGAGTGTGTTCTCGATTGGCATATGCTGGCCCTGATGGCCTGAGCGAAAGCCAGTATCTGGCACCACAATGATTTGAGAAAGGGATAGTCATGAAGGGAATACTAAGTGGAATGCGGATCGTCGAAGGCTCGGCGTTCGTCGCCGCCCCGCTCGGCGGTATGACACTCGCGCAACTTGGCGCCGATGTGATCCGCTTCGACCCGATCGGGGGCGGACTCGACATCGACCGCTGGCCCGTAACGATAAACGGCGGGCGCAGCCTGTTCTGGGCCGGCTTCAACAAGGGCAAGCGCTCGATTGCAGTCGATATCCGATCACCGCGCGGGCAGGAAATCCTCACCCAGCTGATATGTGAGCCGGGCGAAGACAGCGGCATGTTCCTCACCAACTTTCCGGCTCGCGGCTGGCTGAGCTACGAGCGATTGAAGCAGAAGCGCCCTGACCTCATCATGGTCAACATCACCGGCCATCGCGACGGCAGCAGCGCGGTCGACTACACCGTCAATTCGTCCGTGGGCTTTCCGGCGGTAACGGGCCCGAAGGACGACCCGCGGCCGGTCAATCACTTGCTGCCCGCATGGGACTGCATCACGGGCAAGCTGGCTGCGGTTGGGCTGCTGGCGGCGGAGCGCCACCGGACCCGCACGGGCGAAGGCCAGCTGGTCAAGCTCGCACTGTCGGACGTTGCCCTGGCCATGCTCGGCAACCTCGGGAAGATCGGCGAGGTCATGATCAACGACTCCGATCGCCCGAAGGACGGCAACTACCTGTACGGCGCATTCGGTCGCGACTTCGAAACCCTGGAGAGCAAGCGGCTGATGGTCGTCGCGTTGACGCCCTCACAGTGGACCAACCTGTGCAAGGCTACAGAACTCGGCCCAGCCTTTGATGCACTCGGCGCGCGCATGGGGCTGGATCTCTCGCAGGCGGGCAACCGCTTTCGGTTGAGGCGAGAAATCGCCGAGATCCTGGCACCGTGGTGCCACACCCGGATGATGAGCGAGGTGCGCGAAATCTTCGATATGCACAGAGTGTGCTGGTCTGAATACCGTACGATTCGAGAGGTGGTGGAGAAGGATCCCGATTGTTCGACCCAGAACCCCATGTTCGAGATGCTCGACCACCCGGGGATCGGTACATTGCTAACCCCGAGTTCACCTCTGGTGTTCGATGCTCTACCGCGCCAGTCCGCCGTACGCGCGCCAGAACTCGGAGAGCACACCGACGAGATCCTCGCGGAGATCCTCGGTCTCGGGGAAGGCGAAATCGGGAAGCTGCACGACGAGCGTATCGTGGCCGGACCCCCGAAGTCGTAAGCACCGCGCCAGTTCTCATTGCGCTCAGCTGGCGCCGACTACCAGACTCAATCAATGCTCTCGGTGAGCATCAAAACAGGAGAAACGACAATGCCCGAAATCAGCCTTCAGCAGCAGTGCGCTGCCCTCACAGACCTCGTTCATGCGGATTCGTTCGGTGAGCCGATCGGCTCCCTGCCCGAGCAGACAGATAGTGGCTTTTTCGAAGCAGGAAATTTGTGCGCGGGAACCTGGGAATGTGCGCCCGGCAAGCTGCAGCTCGATCTGGAAATTACGGAGTTCTGTCACCTGCTGAAGGGCCACTGGGTACTGACCTCAGAATCCGGTCAGGTGACTGATATCAAGGCTGGTGACAGCTGGGTCTTCCCGCGCGGCTGGAAGGGGACGGCTGAAGTCGTGGAGACCGTGCGAAAGGTCTACATGATCATCAGCTAGGTTGCGTCGGGAAGAGAAATGACACGGCGCGAGTGAGCGACTCGCGCCGTGTTTTTACTGTGTTCTTACTGTGTAGTTAGTGGCGTAGTTAGTGGCGTAGTTACGGGCGTAGTTACCGGCGCAGCGCCTCGAACCTATTGCTTCGAGTCCCTCAAAATCTCGCGCGCCGCATTGTGGCCGGGCACGCCGGTGACACCGCCACCCGGGTGGCAGCCAGCACCACACATATACAATCCGTCAAGGTGCGATCGGTACTGGGCGTAGCCCGGAATCGGTCGCATGTGGAAGAATTGGTTGAGAATCATCTCGCCGTGGTTCGGGTTCCCTTCGGGCAGGCCGTAGATGCTCTCGAGATCGTGCATCGAGATCACGTGTCGCTGCTGAATGAGGTCGCGAATGTTGGGCGCGTACTCCGCCAGGGTGTTCACGACGACGTCCGCGAAGGCTTCCTTCTCCGTCGCCCAATCTCCCTCGCGGAGTTCGTAGGGACCGTACTTCGCGGTGATGGACATGAGGTGTTGTCCAGCGGGAGCAGCGCTCGGATCCAGAACCGACGGGATCAAGACGTCGAGGAAAGGCGATTCCGAATACCGACCGTACTTGCTGCAGTCGTAGGCTCGCTCAATGTAGTCGAGCGAAGGCGCGATCTGGATCGGCGCGCCGAGCTGCGCGGAAGAGTCCCCGCCAGCAAGAGCCGTGAACTGCGGCAAGCCACTCAACGCGAGATGGATACGCAGCCCCGAACCCTTGCACTTGATGTTCGCCACGTGCTTCAGCAGGCTCGTGCCCAGGGTGCGGGGGTCGAGTAGTCGGTTGAAGGTGGTGCGGGGATCGGCATTCGAGACGATCGTCTTCGCAGTCAACAATTCACCGTTTTCGAGCTTGACTCCGGTTGCACGCCCGTTTTCGACGGTGATGCTCGCCACCGGCGCGTCGGTTCGGATCTCCGCTCCGAAGCCCTTGGCCGCGGTTGCAATCGCGTCGCACATTGCACCCATGCCACCTTTGACGACGCCTGACGAACGGAACAGGCCGTTGCCGCTGAGCGCCCAGGAGTACAGCATGGTGTAGGCCGTGCCCGATTCCTGCGGGCCGAAGGTAATGCCCAAGCAACTGTTGGCGCCGATCGCTCCCTTCACCGCACCGGATTCGAAGTACTCGTTCAGGATATCCGCGGCGGGCATCGGCATGATGCGCAGCAGTTCCGTGACTCGCTTGCGACCGAGTTTGCGCCCCGGGCGAAGCAGCCCGATGGCTCCGCGCAGATCACCGAAAGCCACTTCGGGGAGATCCAGGGGTGTCATGTGTCCCAGTGCGCCCACGACGCCCGCCAGGGCTTGCATGAGTTCGAGGAACCCGGGGTAGGCTTCGGCATCGGCCTGCGAGAAGCGCGCGATTTCCTTGACGGTCTTCGCAGTATCGCGGTAGATCGTAAGGCTCGTACCGTCGGGTTGCGGGCAGAAGGCCACTACGTCCGAGTCGATCGTCGCGACGTGGGAGTCCAACTTGAGGTCGCGTCGGACCTTGGCCGATAGATAGCCCCTGCCGTCGGCCACGCTCGAGACGTTGAAGCCGGGAAAAATTTCTTCGGTGACAGCGGCGCCACCGACGATGCTGCGCCGTTCTAGAACCAGGACCTTGCGGCCGGCTTTCGCGAGGTACCCCGCGGTTACCAACCCGTTGTGTCCCGCTCCGATGATGATCGCGTCGTAGTTACTCAAGGGATTCTTTCCTATATCGAATTGCGTGAAGGTGATTCATGAAAGCGCGCCGGATTCAGGGGCTAACTGGGGAGCTTCCCACCGAGGATCTCTTTCGCGGCCAGCCTGCCCGGCATGGCCATGATGCCGCCTCCGGGATGGGCGCCTGATCCACACTGCCAGTAATTGCGAATCGGTGTCCTGAAATCCGCATAACCGGCAACGGGGCGCAGGAAGAAGAGTTGGTCGAGAGTCAACTCTCCGTGAAAGATGTTCCCCTCGGTCAGGCCGAAAGTCTGCTCCAGATCCCACGGCGTGAGAACCTGCTTGTGCAAGATGAGGTCCTTGATGTTCGGACAAAATTCTTCAATGGTGTTGATGACCGCGTTGCCGAAGGCCTCTCGCTGTTGATCTCGGTCGCCGTGCTGGTCCATGTTGTAGGAGCAGTACTGCACGAAGACCGACATCATGTGCTTGCCGGGCGGTGCCATCGTGGGATCGCACATCGAGGGGATGCAGATCTCCATCGCTGGCCGTTTCGAGAAGCCGCCGTACTTGGCGTCGTCGTAGGCCTGTTCCACGAAGTCGGTGCTTGGGCAGATATCCACCGCACCGTTCATGAACCGGGTGTCCTCCATGCCGGTAAACTTGGGCAGCCCGTCGAGGGCGATGTTCACCTTGCCCGACGATCCCCGGAACTTGAACTTGTCGATGGCGCGGACAAAGTCGCTGGGCAGTTCCTTCTCTTCGACCAGCTTGCGGAAAGAGACGTGCGGATCACAACCCGTGGCGATCGTCTTGGCGTAGAACTCGTCGCCGTTTTCGAGTGCCACACCCACGGCGGTGCCGTTCTTGATGATGATCTGCGCCACCGGTGCGTTGACCCGGATATCGGCGCCGAACTCTCGGGCCGCACTCGCGATGGCTTCACTCACCATGCCAGTACCGCCCTTCTGGGCGCCCCAGGCCGAGAACGCGCCATCGAGATCACCCATGTAGTGATGCAGCAGCACGTACGCCGTACCCGGAGACTTCGGCCCGAGCATCGTACCGATCACGCCGCTCAGGCTGTGCATGGCGCGGATGATCGGGGTCTCGAAGAACTCCCCCACGAAATCATCTGCGCTCATCGTCATGATCTTGGTGAGCTGATGAAACGTTTCCCTGCCGAGGCCGTTCAGGTGTCCGCCAAAATCCTTCAGCGTGCTGAGGTCGCTCAAGCTGGGGGCCGCCATGTTCGGTGGCTTGTAGCTGAGAATGGGCTTCACGGCGAAAGCCATTCGATACATCATGTCTTCGAACTGCTCGGCTCGATCCGCGTCTTTCTTGGAAAAGCGCCGGAACTCTTCGCGAGTCTTGTGGGGATCGCTATAGGTGACCAGGCGATCGCCATTCTCCATCGGCAGGTAGACGTGCTCCTGGGGATGGATCTGGAGTCCGTGCTTGCTCAAGTTGAGTTCGCGCGTCACCTCGGGACGCAGCAGGCTGACGACGTAAGAGCACACCGAGTATTTGAAACCGGGATAGATTTCTTCGGTGACCGCTGCTCCACCCAGAACGTATCTGCGCTCGAGCACCAGCACCTTTTGCCCCGCCTTGGCGAGGTAAGCCGCGCAGGTCAAGCCGTTGTGTCCACCGCCGACGACGATTGCATCGAATGTTTCTGCCATGTTTTGCCTCTGCTGAAGTTCCGTATTCTTGCTGATGAGTTTCTAGAGTTCTGCCAAGTGTTGCGAGTCGGGTCTCAGGACCTTTTCCTGGCCGGGTTGAAGAAGGGCATCTTGACCACTGTCGCCGGGATGGAAAAGGACTTGGCCTCGATATATTCCTCGATCCAGAAGCGCGATCCGAGCTTTGCGTGCTGGGGCAAGATTCGCGCGATCGCGATGTACTTCTTGAGCAGCGGTGACCACATACCGCTGGTGCCCCGGCCGATCAGATGCGCTTGTGCTTCGTCGGAGTAGATCGGCACCGCTTCGTTCCACGCTTGCTCGGGCAGGTGAAGGGGCATGCCGAACTCTTTGAAGCACTTCTCGATCCAGGTGACGTCGAGTTCGATGCCCACGGTATTCCACCTCGAAGTGCCGTTCGCCTTCTCTTTGATCAGTGCATCGCGGCCAATGAAGTAATCGCCGTCGAGTTTGACCATCCAACCGACGCCCAACTCGAGGGGCGAAATCGTCTGGACCTCGAAGAGGGTTTGCTTGGCGGAGATGAACTCGACATCGATCTGCAGCAACCCGGCCTCGATCCGCGCCATATCGAGGGCGACCAGACCGCAGGGACGCGCCTGGTAATCCGGGGCCAGCGCCATCACGGCGTCCCAGATCGTTACGGCATCATCGGGCCGCATGAAGACCTCGAAGCCGAGGTCACCGGTATAGCCGGTCCGTGAAATCGACGCCGGCACACCGCACACTTCAGCTTCCGTGCATTGGAAGTACTTCAACGCCGACACGTCGGCGCCGGTCAGCTTCTGCAGGAGATCCCGGGAGGTCGGTCCCTGCAGCGACATGCCCACCAGTTCTTCGGACACATCTTCAAGCGTGGCGTCGAAGTCAACGGAATTGTCGATCAGCCATTCGAGGCACGGGAGAGTCGACATCAGCCGAAAATGATTTTCGGCGATATGGAAAATCGCTCCGTCGTCGACGACCTTGCCGTTATCGTCGCACCAAACTGTGTAGAAGGCGCGTCCCGGGCGAGACGGCGCCAGGTTGCGCACGACCATGCGCTGCAGAAGTGCCTGGGCGTCGGGGCCGCGCACCTCGTATTTGTGCAACGGCGAGACATCGAAGAGCCCGCACCCCAGACGGATCGTGTTGTATTCCACGAGCGGGTCGAGGCAGTACATCGTGGCCGTGAGAAAACCTTCCCAGTCTTCCCAGCGCTGTCCTTCATTCAGCGCAGATGTGCGTGAATGAAAGGGGGTTAGTCGCGTCATCTCGTCTCCTTGGCAAGTACTGCTCTACCGGGAAGCTGTTTACCCGGAAAATGAATTTTGATTCCGTTTCTGCGTGTTGATGATTCAAGCGGGTGACAACCGCTCGCGGACATCTTGGTAACTGATTCCCGAACTGGACTTTTCGAGATCCGGCCGTATGGCCGCAATGGGGTCGCGACCCCCATCGATGAAGCCGAGGCTATAGGCGCCGAACGAATATCCCATGAGCCGAAGCAAATCTTCCGGGAGCGACTGTAAAACATCCGAGGGCACGCTCAAGTACTGATTCTCTTCCTGGCGGAGCCAACCGAGGGAATAATGAACGATGAGGCCCGGGCGAGGGGAATCGCTCCGGTTTGCGCCGGCTCCGTGGTATAGCGAGCCCGTGTAGAGCAGGACGGAGCCCGCTTCCATCACCGCCGGCTCGGTGTCGGCCTGCGAAAACTCGAGATTGTTTTCCAACGTATGAGACCCCGGGATGACACGGGTCGCGCCGTTTTCTTCAGTAAAATCCGTGAGAGCCCACATCGTTGCGCAGGTCGAATCGTGGCCGACGGGAAACGGGAATAGATCGAAAGCCCACTGGTCCCGGTGAACGGGTTGCGCTGCCGCCCCGGGTCCGACGTCGATGACCTCCGCGATGTGCAATTGGAAAGTCGTGGCGTGGGAGAGCGCGTGCGCGGCGATCTCGAGAATGGTGCTGTTCATGATGATCTCGCGCGCCTTCGGCGAGCGCGCCACGATCATTCCAGCACTCCTGGTCTCAGGGCTCGTGAACTCGTCATCGCCCCTGGGTGCGGTCTCGATGTAGGGAGCCATATCGCTTCGAACCTGAGAGATCGTCTCGCGATCCAGCACGCGATCGAGCACGACACATCCGTCGCGATCCAGCACGTCGGTAATTTCGTCGGTCGGCGCGTCGGCCGGCAGGTGAACAAGGGGCATGGCTAGTTCTCTTCCGTCCCGTCCGCAGGGGAACGCGCTTCCCGCTGTAGCCCCTCGACCAACATGTGCGCGGTGCGTCGCGCTGCCTTGAGCCGGTCGTCCGGGAAACCCAGCGCGTGCAGGAGATAGGCGCCTTCGATCAGGGCGTACATCGTGTAGGCGGTTTCGCGCACGCGTTCGGGCGCGGCGTCGGGCACGGCCTTCAGGAGCAACGAAACGGTGAATTCCTCCAACGTCACGAACAACCGCCGAAGCTGTCTCCGCACCTCGGCGTCCTCGTAGGAGGCGGCGCTGAATTCGTCCACGAGTCGGTCGTAGTGGGGTCGGGCGAAGTCGGGGCTCAGCAAGAAGTCGAGGATCTCGGCCACATCCGCGTTCGACCCCCGCGCGGCCTGTACCTCGCGGACCTCGGCCAGGTACCCGTCGACGATCCGTTCGACGAGTCCGGCGAGCAGGTCTGACCGGGTGCGGAAATAGTGATGAATTGTGGTGCGATCGAGCCCTACCCGGCCGGCTACCCGCGCCAGCGAGGCGGACGCGAGTCCGTCTTCGAACACGATTTCTTCGCAGGCGTCCAGGATCTGGCTGCGGCGAACGGCTTGAAGACTCTTGCGGCCCATGGAGGCCTCCCAAAAAAGATCCACACTGAGTGGATATATTCCGAGACATCCTCTCTTTTGTCAACACTGCGTGGAAAAATAATGCAATGTTTCCGGGCGATTAGCGTTGGGCCTCCGACCGCTGGCCGGAGGCCGGAGGTGCCAGAGGTTTAGAAGAGTCCGGTGATTCGACCGTTCTCGTCTACATCGATGATTTCTGCGGCGGGTACCTTCGGGAGCCCCGGCATCGTCATGATGTCTCCGCAGTAGACGATCACGAACTCGGCGCCTGCGGCGAGTCGCACGTCTCGCACGGTGAGGTCGAAGTGCTCGGGGGCCCCGAGCAGTTTCGGATCCGACGAGAACGAGTACTGGGTCTTCGCTATGCAGACGGGCAGGTGGCCGTAACCGGCCTTCTCGAGGTTGTGCAACTTGTTGCGCACTCGCTTGTCCGCCTCGAGCTCCCGAGCGCCGTAGATCTTCTGCGCCACGACCTCGATCTTCTTCCAGAGCGGCAACGAGTCCTCGTAGAGGTAGGTGAAGTCCGAAGGAACTCGATCGATGATGTCGATGACCGCTTCGGCGAGCTTGATCCCGCCCTTCGAGCCGTGTTCCCAGACCGTGCTCTCGATCACCTCCACCCCGAGGTGAGCACACTTCTCCATCGCGAGCACGACTTCTTTCGGCGTGTCGGCGGAGAACCGATTCAAGGCGACGACCAGCGGAAGGCCGAAGGAGTGGATGTTGCTGATGTGACGTTTGAGGTTGGCGAGGCCGGAGGTCAGCGCTGCGAGATTCTCCTGGGTGAGTTCGTTCTTGGGCATGCCGCCGTTCATCTTGAGCGACCGAATCGTGGCCACGATCACGACCGCATCGGGCTTGAAGCCGGCCTTGCGACAGACGAGATTCATGAACTTCTCGGCGCCGAGATCCGCTCCGAAGCCCGCTTCCGTAACCACGTAGTCGGCCATCTTCAGCGCCGCGCGGGTTGCGATGATCGAGTTGGCACCGTGGGCGATGTTGGCGAAGGGACCGCCGTGCACGAAGGTCGGCGTGTGTTCGATCGTCTGGACCAGGTTCGGGCGAAGGGCGTCCTTCAGCAGTACCGTCATCGCTCCATCGACTTTCAGATCGCGAACGCATACCGGCTTTCGATCATAGGTATGTCCTACGACAATGTTGCCGAGCCGTCGCTTCAAGTCACTGAGGTCGTCGCAGAGGCAAAAACACGCCATGACTTCCGATGCAACCGTGATCTGGAACTCATCCTGACGCGGCACCGAGTTGTTCACGCCGCCCATGCCGATCGCAATATTGCGCAGTGCGCGATCGTTCATGTCGACGACTCGCGACCAGGTAATGCGCCGGGGATCGATTCCCAGGTCATTGCCGTGGTGGATGTGATTGTCGAGAACCGCAGAGAGCAGGTTGTTCGCCAGACCGATGGCGTGGAAGTCTCCCGTAAAATGGAGATTGATCTCCTCCATGGGCAGCACCTGGGCATACCCGCCTCCTGCCGCACCCCCCTTCATGCCGAAGCAGGGACCGAGGGAGGGTTCGCGCAGACACAGCATCGCGTTTTTGCCGACGGCCTGGAGAGCGTCAGCGAGTCCAATGGAGGTGGTGGTCTTGCCCTCACCGGCCGGCGTGGGACTCATCGCAGTCACGAGAATCAGTTTTCCGTCGCCGTCGCCGTTCTTCTGAAGGTCGATACATTTTTCACGGGTGAGCTTGGCGATGTAGCGGCCATAGCTCTCGAAATCGTCTTCCTGCAGCCCCGCTTGCTTGGCGATCTCGCCAATCGGCTTCGGCGTGGCGCTCTGCGCGATTTCGATATCAGAGGGGATGACTGCTTTGGACATGGTGCTTCTCTCCCTGCAGGGCTCGTGTATGAGTAAGGCCCGACATTTACAATTCTTTGGGGTCGGCGGACAACGCTATCAATCGTTAATCGGGTAGTTCCAGCGGATTCATCGGCGTCCAAGGGCGGGCGCAATCGACGTTGTCTCGCTTTTGCCGTTTTCGGCCGGGCGCCAGTCTAGCGCACCCCTCAAGGCCCTTGCCCCCAGCGCCTCCGGGGGATCGGGACTCTCCACGCTTCAGGACTGAGGCTCCGTCGAGATACCCGCGAGATACCACTCGACGAACTGCCTCGTGGGTTCTTCCATCTTTGTATAGGGGCCGGGTGTATAGAAGCTGGAATTGATCCCTCTCTGGTTGTTCTCGATGATTCGTTTGTCGGCGATCGTCGTTACGTCCCATAGCCATGTCAGGGCGTCCAGTTCGTAGTCCTTGCCTTCTACGGCATCGCCATTCACGAGCCAGGAGATATCGCAACGCGATTGCAGGGGCGAGGTCGGAACGAAGCGATAGGTGACCACATGGTCCGAGTACGCGAGAAAAAATGTCAGTGGGCCGACCTGGAAGTCCGACGCGATCCCGCCCGCTCGTTTCAGATTCCCGAGCAAAGGCGCCACCAGCTTCCCGTCCTCGCTCCCGGTTTCGTATCCATCCAACAGCGGATAGTGATCGTACATTCGGTCGTTGCCGAAACTGCCCGAGTCGGCACAAGTGCGACTGAATCTCTCGGTAACCAGGCCGATACTTTCTGCACACTCGTCCATGCCATCCCAGAGAGCCTGGTGCTTCTCCTCGGGAACCGCCAGGCTGTGCGACAGTGAATACTCCGGATGGGAGGGACGGCAGTGGAAACACTCCGTGTAGTTTTCGACCGCCAGCTTCCAGTTCGCATCGACGGGATAGCTCGTCTCGTGGGCGACCTTGGCGTTTGCGAGTCCATAGGGGGCAAGACATGCGTCGAGGTCGTGTTCGATCGGATCGAAGTTGTCCGCCGTATTGTCGAAGTTGATGAAGATCAGGCCGTGCAGGATGCGAGCCTGGATTCGCTTGAGCCCATAAGCCGCCCGGTCGAGCTCCCCATCGGCGACACGTGCCGAGCGCAGCTTGCCGCTGAGATCATAGGTCCAGGCGTGATAGGGGCAGACAAACGCGGGCACGTTGCCAGCATGCTCGAGGCAGACTCGTGAGCCACGGTGGCGGCAGACGTTCAGCAGCGCATGGACTTCGCCGTTCTTCTGTCGGATCACGATGACCGACTCAGCCGCGATTTCGAACAAGAAGTAGTCACCGCGATCAGGGATCTGGCTGCAGTGTCCGGCATAGATCCAGGCTCTCAGAAAGATCCGGTCGACTTCCAGTTCGTAGATCGCGGGATCGGTGTAGAAGGGCTGCTGCAGCGTGAAGCCGGGCTTCTGGTTGGCGATCAGTTTCGAGAGATCAAGCATTGCATTCTCCGTTTTCACCGGCGGTCGACGGGGCGATGGTCGCCAGAGCGCCGACAAGCAGTGAAAACAAGGGGCGGGGCGAGTTCTTCGATTTCGCAGACCACCGGTCCGATCCCGAAATCGAGGGTACAGCGAACTCGAACCGGGAAGCACCCAGCGTACCCGTGGACATGGAGACCAGCGCCTCCCGCCCGTTGTACCGCTGCCAGAGTAGCGCGGAGACCAATGGGTCAGCAAATGGCGCCGAGGCGGCCGCGGGCGAACCAGAGCGTGAACATAGGAATTTAAAGCTGAGATTTTGCAGTGTCCAACAAGTACCAGTGCGACAACTTGCCCGGAATTCCGGGTAAATTTCGCCCCGATCCGGGCCGAAGGCCCGGGGGATTGGGCAGTTGCTCGAGCAGGCGCTCGGGCGGGTCAGACCGTTGAATTTGGCGACGGGCGAAGGGGCCGTTGCAATGGCAGCGGCAGCGGCAGGGGCAGATCATCGGGGGCTTCAGCGATGGAGATCGTTGCAGGAGTCGTTGCTGGGGCGGCGAGTATGGCGGCGAGTGCGACTGTGGCTGTTTTTACAGCTAAATTGTTACTGCTAGTTGTTGCTGCCAGGTCTGTGGCCGTGCTGCACCCTTGACGGGGAGACGGCCGGTCCTTTCTCTATTCAAAGGTTTCGTCGGTAAAGTTTCCGCACAGTCTGACGCGGTGCGATTTCAGCATCCGCAGTGCTGTGGCGGTCACTTCTCGATCGTCAGCGGTTTCTTCGCAGAGCGCGGAAATCAGTTCGAGCAATGTCACGCGCAGGTGTCGGGTCGGTGTCGCATTGGGGAGCAACTGGGCGAGTTGAGAGTGGACCATGTTCGAGTCTCCTGGAGCGGCTTGCACGTCCCGGTTCGTCGGCGTCTTGGCTGTGGGGTGAGTCCCGGTATCGCCGGCGCCTTTTGTTGGCTGACTCGAAACATTGCATGACTCGTGCCAGCGCGACGGACTTGCCCGCCAAACGGAAAAACTGCGCTCTATCGGTGACTTGGAAGCTAGTCAGCCGCCATCGATACAGACGGCGGTGTGCCAGAACCGACGCAGATGGTACGACCGAGATGTACCATTGGGGGCTGAGCTGCGCGCTAGTGATATTCGAGCCTGATTCTCAATCGCCCCGCGAGGGGGCCGATGGTATTCTGGTTCCATGACTCATACTCGAACTCTATCGGGATTTGACGTTCGTCGTCGTGGAACCACGAGAACTACGAGTGGAAGCTCTGCTCGGCGGCGAGCGATTCGCAGCGTTTTTTTGTTGGTGATTGGGAGCGCATTCGTAGCGACATCTTGCTCGATGCCGCCGAAGCACGAATACGAGCTGGCTCCTGGTCAGGCCTTCAGCTCTGATATCGAGACGGTCCTCCTGATTCCGATTAACGAAACCGAGAGAATTCCCAGCTATCTGGAGAAGGGTCAGGAGGACGTCCTTCGCCTCATTCGCGAGCACCTACAGGCCCAAGGATTGACGGTGGAGACGCTCGAAGCCGAAAAGTTTCAAAGTGCCGTAACAGCCGCCCGTCGTCGCGCGCGTCGTAACTCCATGTCGCTGTCCGAGGACTACGTTCGTACAGACATGACTCTGTCGGGCCTGATCCCCGGGATCATCGAAAATCTGATATCTAGCGCCGATCTCGTGGTGGTTCCGAACATGGTGCTCCGCGATGGCGAGGGCATTGGTGGTTCCGTGCGTTGGGATGGCGTAAGGCGCCGCGTGCCGTCCACGAGAGGGGGGGCGACGTTGAGCGGTACATTTCAGGCTGCTTCGCTCCGCTTGGAGATCTTCAAGGCCAGCGGAGCGAATGTCTTTGGCGGCTATGGGGGACTCGACGTCTTGTGGAGTATCAATTATCGCAACTCGAGAATGGAGCTGATGAACGATCGCATGGAGGACGAAGCGAATCTTCGCGAAGGCGTGTGCGTCGCCTTTTATCCCTACTTTGGCGCTGGAAAGGCCTGTCGAGGGGTACCGTTCCTAGGGGCCAGGTGAGATGTTCCGGTCGTCGACAAAAGTACGTGACGGAAAGAGGTACCTCGTCAGATATCGTCTGATCGAGCGCGTAATTACGATCCACTCCCGTCGGTCGGGGGAATGCTCCCCTCCTCGAATTTCGAGAACCTCGTGCTCCTTCCCGAGGAGATCGAGCATCAGCAGCAGGCGATGCGCGTGCTCGGGAACGACGCGGCGATCTTTCGTTCCATAGATGACGTACACCGGAGTCTGCATTCGCCGGACATCGTAGACGGGGGAGATTTCGACGAGACGAGGCCGTTCGGTCTCGACGTCCGCAAGTCTCTCGGTGAGGAGTCGAAGATTGCGCTCATCCTCAGCGATGTCGCTGCTCTCGAAGAGGAGCGGCACGTCGGTCACGCCGTTGATCGTGACGGCGCAGCGATAGCGCTCCGGGTGCCGCAGGATGCTGGCCAGGGCCGAGAAACCGCCGTAGCTGCCGCCTACGATGCAGATCCGATCCCCGTCGATTTCGGGCCTCTGCACGATCAATTCCACGGCGGCGTCGATGTCGTCCTCGATCCCTCGCGCCCACTCCCTCCTTCCTGCCTCTTTGAACGTTCGCCCATACCCGGACGATCCCCGGTAGTTGACCTGCAGAACCGCAAAGCCCCAGCTGGCAAAGTACTGGACAAACGGGTCGTAGACCTTGCTGTCCCGCGCGTCGAACGGGCCCCCGTGTGGAATGACGACGAGCGGCGCGGCGTCCCCGCCGAGGTCGCTCGGGACGGTTAGGAATGCCTCGACGCGCGTTCCGTCCTGCGATGTCACTTCAATGCTCTGAACATCGGAGAGTTGGCTCGCGTCAAGGTCTTCAGCGACCTTCGCAACAACCACCGCCGACCTGGTCGATGCATCGCAGAGATACCATGTTCCGGGGTTTGTCGGGCTCGAGGCTTTGACGGAGTAGATCCGTCGGTCCGCGCTGCGGCTGAAAACCGCTCGCGAGTCGGAACTTTTGTCACCGCAGATTCCCTCGACATCTCGGTCTAGGTAGTGATAACGCCGCTGCCCTCCGTCCTCGTAAACCGCGGCGATCAGGTCTCCATGGATCGGATCAAACAGCACGTCAGTCACGTCTACATCATCACGACCGAAGATTCTCGCTCCGAGCGTTCCTGACTCCGGTTCGAATTCATGGATCCCCATCGTGTCGTGACCGCCGTACGCGAGCACGATTAATGCTTCACCACCCGGAGCTACGCTTTTCGGGTAGATCTCGTTCCCACTATCCTCCTCGAAGCTGTAAACCACTCGAAAGGATTTTACATCGACGGCGCGGGTCAGAATCTCGAGCGTTCCGTCGTCGTCCCGGAGCGCGGCACGCGGGTTTCCGCTTCGGTCTACGACCCAGTCAGAAACGGATCCGCGGATCGTGCCGAGGGTTTCTCCGAGGTGCATCACCCTCCCGTCCATTTCACCGCGGTAGTCGATGAGGTCCTGTAATTGAATCCGCTGAACCGAACTCTTACTCGGATACCTGACCTGCCAAAGCACGAAGTCATCGACGAGCGGAAGTGGATCGGCGAGCCCACCCGGCGCTCGGATCATGTGTCGCTCGATTCGAGGCTCGCCCTCCTGCTCATAAATGCGCGCGACCAGAACGGAAGAATCCTCTGTGAAGATGACGACGAATCGATCCTTGCCGACCCAGTAGACTGCGTGAATCGCGTCCTCAGTGCCGAAGACAGCGGTGGCTCGTTTGGACCCCAGCTTCTGCGCGATCAGACCGTGCATCTCCCCGTTCACCGCCCGGGCGAGCGCCCAGTCTCCGCTGGGGCTAACCGTGACACCGTTGATACGCAAGGCGGGAAAGAGGGTTTCGGCGGCGAGCCCACCGGCCGACGTCGGCAGCCCGATCGAGACTGTCGCGATCGCGCCCCAGAGCGAGAGCAGGCGGCAACAGTGCTTCAACGTTTCCCCTCGAGCACAGCACTGCGCTCCCGGCTGTAGTAGTCGAGGAATCCATCCTCGCTGAGTCTTCCGAATCGGAGGGGATGGCTCGCCACGACTTCCGCGTCTCGATCGCTCAACATTCGGATCGCCATCGCGACGTGATTGCGGCTGCTTACGTCGATGCGCTCGCGCGTCCCTCGGACCACCAGAGCTCCGCCGTAGTTGACGCTGCCCCGCTCGACTTCGAAACGGAACTCGTCATCCGATGTGAGGTAAAGTTTTTGGTGTCGCTTGATCCGGCCCGTTGATCGGAAGCGGATATTTTCATTCGTATCGGAGCGTTCTCTTCTTTGGTGCCCGGGCAGGTTGATGAATTGCAGTGCAGTAAAGCGATAGGAACCCGCGATAGCCCGCACTAACCAAACGTGGTGCCCCACGGCAATTCCGCTGGCGATTGTCTCCCCATTCAGCTCGATCCCGGCGATCGGTACGTCGGTGTCCACGTGCAGAATGAGGAATCCCTCGTTCGACCCCAAGGTCACAACCGCGGACGAATCGAGCGGTCGAATTCCCGTGGCACAACTTGCCAATAGGAGCGAGAGCGACATCGTCAGCACAAATTTCGAGAACTTGGTCAGGTCCTACTCCTCGTCACGGGTGTTCCGATGCGGGGCGGTGCGAAGTTGCAAGCATACGACATTCGACGCCCGCCTCACCCGACGCCCGCCAAGAGCTTCCGCGCCCAAAGGCGTTGGAAGCGCCGGTTGGTCCGATCCCAGGCTTGGGTGAGCTGCGTCTCGCCGCCGACGTCCATCGAGCGCGTCAATTGCAATCCGGCGAGCAGCACGGCGTCCTGATCGTTGATTTCGATTGCCGAGCGGTACATCTCGTCGCGTACCTTCGCGAGGTCTTCCGTCTGCGACGCATCGGAAACCAGATAGTTGGCGAAGGTTTCGTGCGTGACTCCGGGGGACTGGGGGCGCAATACGATTACCTGTTGATTGTCCGGCTCGACCAGCAGCAGGGTATTGGGAAAGATCGAAAACACCTCGATGCGCAGGGTGTCGTCCGCGGCCAGACCGGAGAAGCGCGGAAGCGGTGACTCCGCCTGTCCCGAGCCGTCTCCGTAGCCTTGGGGCATGAAGAAGCCGACGATGTCGTCGGATACTTCGACGTCCTCGGTCCCCAGCGCCCCGCTGAAGCCGCCGCCGATCTGCGAGTGCAAGACGGGCAGGTGGTAGGCGTCGATAAAATTCTCCGCCGCGAGCTTCCAGTTCGCCTGGATCTCGTACTCGTCCGAGGACAGTGGCCGAAGCTCACTGGCGGTCCAGTTGGCGAGGCGCTCGTCCAACGGGCGAATGAAGTCCTCGAAGCGCTGGGCATCAGAGGAAAGGTTCACGAACACGATGTCGCGCCAGACTGCGGTTCGCAGCGAGAGCAGCCCGAGCCCTGCTCGCTCCTCCGCAGAAGGGCGGCCGTCTCCGTGGCGATGGAAGTGCGCCGCCGAGACGAGTTCACCGTCGAGCCCGTAGCTCCAGGCGTGGTAGGGACAGACGATGCGTCCTCCCCGTGCGCTGCACTTTTCGGTCGCCAGAGGCGCTCCGCGGTGACGGCACAGGTTGTAGAACACGCGGATCTCATGGTCTCGATCGCGCACGACCAGCAGGGATTGCCCGGCGATCCGCACGGGGAAGAGGTCTCCGCTTTTGGCCACGTTCTGGCCGCACGCTACGCTGAGCCAGGAATTGCGGAGCAGCGTCTCGGCTTCGACGGAGAAGACGTCTGCATCTCGATAGGCGATACCGGGCAGGGGGCGACCCTCGTCATAGCTGGCCCGGATCTCCTCGAATGGATGCGATCCCATAGTGGTCTGGCTGATCCCCTTGCGAAATTGGATTCTAGTCTACCGTCGGCAGCGTGGTACTGTCAGCATTGAGGAGGACAGCCATGACCGTCGATCGTGCCACGCTGCACGGACCCGAGGTCGCCTCGCTCGAATCCAGATCCTGGTGGCTCCGCGAGGCTCTGGCCGCAGACCCCGGAACTCCGTGCCCGCCTTTGCAGGGTCGAGTGCACGCCGACGTTGCCATTGTCGGTGGGGGTTACACCGGAATGTGGACGGCCTATCACCTGAAGCAGGCCGACCCCGGTGCGGAGGTCGTGTTGCTCGAGGCCGATATCTGCGGTGGCGGTCCCAGCGGCAGAAACGGCGGCTTCATGTACGGGCTCTGGAGTGACTTCTCGGTGTTGGAGGATCTCTTCGGCGCGCAGGAGGCGGCCAGAACCTGTCGCGCCTCCGAGACCGCCGTCGATTTTGCGGTAGACCTCTTCCACAAGGCCGACATCGACATCTGGTTCAAACGCGCCGGTCATCTCAACGTTTCCACGTCTCCTATGTTCGATGATGCGCTCGACGAATACCGGGAACTTCAGTCGCGCAAAGAGTTCCCGGAAAACTTCTATCAGCTGCTCTCGGCTGCAGAGGTTGCCGACCGATGCCGGTCGCCGCAGTTCCGTGCCGGGGTCCTGGAGGTTAGCGGTGCCACGGTGCAACCCGCGCGTCTGGCCCGGGGACTGCGGGCTCTGATTCTCGACGCTGGAGTACGCATCTACGAAGGAACGCCGGTCGATAGCATCCAGGGCGGCTCACCGGTCCAGATCGTTACGCGCGCCGGTGCAGTCACCGCCGAACAGGTCGTGCTCGGTCTGAACGCCTGGTCGAACCAACTCCCCGGATTTACCCGAAGCATCATTCCGCGGGCGAGCCACATCGTCCTTACCGAGCCGGCACCCGAGAGACTTCAAGAGATGGGGTGGACGGGAGGTGAGGGGCTCGGCGATTTCCGTGCAACGCTCAATTACATTCGCACCACTCCCGATGGTCGGATCGCATTCGGGGCCGCCACGGCGACTCCCGGTCACGGCGCGGAAGGCCGCATGTCGAACGACACGTCGTGGTTCAAGCGTCTCGAAGAATCGCTTCACAGGTGGTTCCCCGCGTTTCGCGGCGTTGGCATCGATTCAGCGTGGGGCGGGCCAATCGACGTCAGTGCTCACCATGTTCCGTTCTTCGGGTCGATGTGGGGCGGGAACGTCCACTACGGGATGGGCTTCACCGGGGGTGGCGTAGGTCCATGCATCCTCGGCGGTCAGATTTTGTCTTCGCTAGCCCTCGGCAAAAAAGACGAATTCACTTCCTTGCCCCTCGTGGGGTTCCGTTCGAAGCGGTTCCCACCGGAGCCGTTCATGTACATCGGTGCGAAGATCACCCTCGAGGCAATCCTCCGCACGGACGACGCATGGGAAGCCGGCGAATCCGGCAACTTCTTGCTCAAAGCAGTGGCCAGGTTGCCGCGGCTCTTCGGATACAACCTCGGCCACTAGCAGCCTGCTAGCTTAGAAGGCGCTCGTTCTTCGGATCGTACAGTTGCTCCTCGACAACCTTCGCGGAGCGACGTGAGCCGAGGATCGTTACCTCGAGTTCGGTTCCGTCTTTGACGTACGCAGTGGGCAAGTAGGCCAGGGCGATCGTCTTCTCGATGGTATGCCCGTAGCCTCCTGCCGCGACGTAGCCAATCAATTCGTCACCTGCCGTCACCGGCTCATAGGCGTGAGGATCCGCGTCGTCGGCGTCGATGACGAGGCAGGCGAGCTTGTGCGCGACGCCTCGTTCTTGTTCGCGCAGTAGCGCGTCGCGACCGATGAAGTCTCCCTTGTCCAACGCGACGAAGCGCTCCATGCCGGCCTGGAGTGGCGACCAATCGGCCGTCATGTCGACGCCCCAAAGCCGATACGCCTTTTCGAGTCGCATCGAGTCCAGTGCCCGGTAGCCCCAGTCGACAATGTCGAACTGAGCGCCGGCTTTCATCAACAGATCGTAGATGTATCGCTGGTACTCGATGGGATGGTGCAGCTCGTAGCCGAGTTCACCGACGTACGAGAGCCGCAGCGCCCGAACGGGTGCCATGCCTACGTGGAGTTCCTGGCAGCGGAAGAACCGGAATGCCTTGTTCGAACAATCATGGTCCGTGATCGCCTGGAGGACCTCGCGCGAGCGCGGACCCGCCAGGGTCAGGACGCCGTAACGGCTGGTGATGTTCTCGAGCAGGACGCTGCCGTCGTTGGGCAGGTGGCGCGCGATCCACGCGTGGTCATGGCGCTCTGTTGCCGACGCCGAGACGACGTAGAAGCGATCATCCCCCAGCTTCGTCACCGTGACATCGCATTCCACGCCTCCGCGCGGAGTACACATTTGTGTCAGCGCGATTCGACCCAGGCGGGTCGGAAGCTTGTTGGCGCAGAGTCGATCGAGGAAGCGCACGGCGCCGGGCCCCGATATTTCGTACTTTGCGAAGCTGGTTTGATCGAGCACACCCACCCGCGATCGGACTGCCTTGCACTCTTCGCCAACTGCCGCGAACCAGTTCCCGCGTCGGAACGAATACTCGTCCTTGGCTGGCCCGTTCTTGTCGAACCAAAGCGGCCGCTCCCAGCCAAAGCGAGCGCCGAAGACGGCTCCCTTCGAGGCCAGGTGGTCGAAGAGCGGGGTCGTCTTCAGTGGCCGACCGGCGGGTCGTTCCTCTTCGGGGTAATGGATCGCGTATTCGTACTCGTAGACTTCGATCGCCCGCTCGGCGACGTACTTTGTCGAGCTGGCGTAGTCGTCGAAGCGCCGCACGTCGACTTCCCACATGTTGTCGCTCGGCTGTCCGTCCACGATCCACTCCGCGGCGTACTTTCCGGCTCCGCCGCCGAACACGATGCCGAAGATGCTGAAGCCGGCGAGCACGTGGTAATTCTGGAGACCCGGCACCGGACCCATCAAGCAGTGCCCGTCCGGGGTGTAACCGTCGGGCCCGTTGACGATGCTCTTGAGCCCCGCGTCGCCGAAGGACGGAACCCGCTCGGCAACGGCCGTGAGCACGTCTTCGAGTCGATCCAGATTGGGCTCGAGGAGATCGCTCTTGAAGCTGTCGGGAACGCCGTTCACTGACCACGCCACGGTGTCTCGTTCGAAGGGTCCGACGAGTAGCGCGCCGCCTTCCTCTCGAATGTAGAAGGAGGCATCGGGGTCGCGCAGGACGGGCAGTTCGTTCTTTAATGCCTTGACCTCATTCATGGGTTCGGTGATGAGGTAGTGGTGCTCGATCGGTACGATCGGAAGTTCCAGCCCGACGAGCTTGCCCAGCTGACGCGCCCATTGGCCCGCAGCATTGACCACGATCTCCGCTCGTATTTCGCCCTTCGAGGTTTGGATTACCCATCCGTTTCCGTCGTGCTCCATTGCAGTCACGGAAGTCTGGCGCATGATTCGGGCGCCCTTGGCAGTGGCTCCCTTTGCGAGGGCATGGGTGAGCCCGGTCGGGTCGACGTAGCCGTCGCTCGGCAAATAGGCGGCGGCGAGGACGTCCTTCGTTTCGGCCAATGGGAAGAGTTCGCGCACTCGCTCGGCCGAGATGATTTCGAAGGGAACACCCAGCTGATCTGCGATGCCTTTGCGGTGTGCAAACTCGTCGAGTCGATCCTGGGTGGTGGCGATCCGCACGCTTCCGCAACGATGGAGGTCGACCGCTTGCCCCGTTTC
Source organism: Myxococcales bacterium (assembly GCA_022563535.1). Taxonomy (NCBI): domain Bacteria; kingdom Pseudomonadati; phylum Myxococcota; class Myxococcia; order Myxococcales; species Myxococcales bacterium. The sequence goes on along the minus strand of JADFNE010000060.1, from coordinate 1,548 downwards.
TGCTTCGAGGGACTCGTACAAGTCCAAGCTGTACTTGAGCAGCTTCATCAAGTTGTAGCTCGGGATGAACTGCGTGCAGAGACCCGCCGCATGCCAGGTGGAACCGCTGGTGAGTTCGTCCTTCTCCACCAGCATGACGTCGCTCCACCCGAGTCTCGTGAGGTGATAGAGCAGGCTGCAACCCGCCACGCCTCCGCCGATGATGACGACCTTTGCTTCGCTCTGCATGGATCCGAACTCCTGACTGTTTCTGTTCACGATCTATCGGCGGGGGAAAATATCGCTCGCCGAGATTGAGTTGATATTACGCGCGTGCTTGTGCCCGGCTCGGACACAGGCCGCGATCGTTCCGTCTGCAATTGTTCGATTGCGGTGACCGGTGGGCTCGCTTGAATGCAGGCCCGGAAAACTGGGATATTCGCGTCGACTCTGCCACTGGTTGTGAGATTTTGAGTGATTTTACTCCGGGCTGGATTTTCGGCCCCCGCCGAGCGAACCCTGTATCTATATATACTGCGAGATACCTGCCGTACACATGCGCCTGGTCCATCGCTTGGCGCGCTATCGCACACCGACAGGGCATGTATTTGTGCGGCGCACGTGCCTACCCCGGGGGAAGTGCGATAGGTGTTCCAGGGCAAGACACCGCTAGCTAAATTCTGAACGATTCAGAGTAAGTATCGTCGCAGCTACCGGCGATCCGCCAGACAGCGGTGAGCCGGGGCAGCTAGCGGCACCCGACGATCCGCCGCGGGCAGACACCGAAATCGGTTGCCATTGAGGATAATGTTCTTGACCCCGGGCGCCCGGGCGGCACATAATTCCGGCAAGAACAGAAGTGGTTCCGCGCTCTTTTCCCTGACGGGCTACCAGAGTGTCGCGGGTCCGATGCCGATTCAACGGCGCGTTGAGTTCGGACTCCGGTCTTCGATCATCACAGAGCACCGTCAAACTGTTCAATTAGGAGATTTGAAATGAAGTCTTTGCGATCAATACTCACGTTACTGCTCTCGATGAGCACCGCGCTGTTGCTTGCCCAATCCGCCGCAGCAATGGGCGGCCAGGGCGGCGGCGCCGCCGTGGTGATCGGCTCAGTCGTTCTCACCAATCCCAACGCTCCGGGGGATAATTTCATTACTGCCGAGATTGTCGGCGGGGGATTCCTGGGCGGCAGTTTCCTGGAGGTCACCCTGAACGGTGACGCCGTCGCCGTCCCCGAGGCGTCCGAGACGACGATCATCGCGAAGATCCCCAAAAATACGCCGGATGGCGACTACACGCTCACCGTGACGACTGGCGCTCAGAGCAAGCAGACTGACTCCACCACGATCGGCCTGGGGGGCGAAATGATCGTCTCTTGTATCAGCTGGTTCAGATCGGGTCCGAAAGACGAGCACGTCCATACGGAGATTCACGTCGAGGACGAGAACGGGGATGCCGTCATCGGCGCAATCGTGACCTGGACATCCGAGAACGACACGGTCGGCGTCTACCAGACGAACGTCAGCGCGACAGGCGATCACGACGGGCACGCTAAGGAACTACTTA
>JADFNE010000059.1 GCA_022563535.1 Myxococcales bacterium | reverse complement strand
GCGCTAACCTGGCTGCGCCAGCGTTCGTAGGCGGCGCGCAGAACCGGGGAGTTCTCGAACGCGACCCGCTCGAAGTCTGCCAGCCCTGGTTCGCTAGGCAGCACCGAGTTGGTTTGCTTAACAGCCTTGTGTGCTAGCCAGTTGTCGAGTTGTGCGATGGCCGCGCGCTCGCTCGGGGTCGCACAGCCAAGTGTCAGGACCGTGACCACCGTGGCGGTGATACACGATGCCCAGAAGAGTGTGTCTCGCATTATCCCCCCTCGCGCATTGCCCTACACTAGGTTACCGGGAAACGAATGGTTTGTGCAGTGCGGCCAGGCCATCGGCGGCGGATCCATCGATGGAGCGTCCCTCCTCGGGTATGAGCATGAGCAAAATGATGAGGGGGCGTAGCTGATTCGAACCGATCAGGTCGCGGTCCTTGGCTTTCCCAACCAGGTGTGTCGCAGTCCCAACCCGATCACGCTGCCGATCCAGGCGCCGATCACGTTGAGATACAAATCGCTGAGCGACGAAATCCGCATCGGCAAGGCGATTTGTACCGCTTCGATCCCGAGGCTCAACAGAGCCCCCAGGAGCGCAATCTGGATCGTAATCACGTAGCCGTGAGCGCTCCGATTGCGCAGCAAGATTATGCAAGCGATGAAACCCAAGGGCAGGAACCCGGCGATGTTGCGGAGCAGGTCCTTTAGAAACCAATCGGCCTTCATGTCTTGCAGGTTTGGAATTGCGAATACCGCCGGGCGCAGGGGCGAAAATATCTTCGGAATTTCAATCTCGCCCAGAGAGCTGTTCGCCACTCGGTTCGCAACCGTATGCAATAACTCTTTGTCTCCGGTCCTTGAGTTTGTGGGATTCGCACTTGTGAAGTCCGCACTTGTGAAGTCATAGAGCGCGACCAGTGCTCGGGTACCGGTCAGTGCCGAGAAATTGTCGTCGACCACGAGTTCGTATTGTGCGGCGATCTCTTCGGGGTTGAACACAGTGTTGGCGATTGCGAGTCCAGAGATTTTGCCGCGCCAACCCGCGGAACCGTCGCCGAGACAGCCGAGCAGCAGCCGTCCCAAGAACGGTTCGCTGTTGCGAATGATGCTGTGCCGCCGGGTGTCTCCGGTTGCGACCCCGTCGAGGTAGATCGCCGTGCCCTCGCTGGGTCCCGAGGTAATGGTGACAAAGTGGGTCTGGCCTTTGCGAAATCCCGCGGCGTCGAGTTCCCAATAACCGCGACTTGCTCGATCCGTATCTCGAACCCGAACCACCAGCCAGGTTTTCCACTGTGCGATGATCAAGCGGGGCAGGCGATCGTTGTCCGCCAAGGAAAAAATTGTGCCGAGTCCAGTTCGGGGCTCGTCGTCGGGTTCGATCCTGAGGTGAATGCTCAGCGAGTTGTCTGGAAACTCCTCCGGGTCCCGGATCTCTCCCCGGCTCGTGGCGATTCCCGTGGTGTCGAACTGCAGCCCCGGGCCCCGTCCCAGAGGCTCGACGCGGTTGGCTGGAGAAAAGGAGAAGGGGGTCAGGCCTACGAATACGAGGCCAGCTACGTAGATCAGCAAAACCAGGACCAGACCCAAGTCGATCGGAGAGCCCCGAAGGCGTGCGGTCGGGCGGTTCGGCATGAACGGCGAGCATAGCTGAAGTTGCGCGCCAGTTTGACCGGTGCGTCCTGACGTCAGGCCGACTCTTGCTGTGTCCTGTAATGTCTCGACAGAGAGTCGTGATAGAATTCCGTGTCTACTTGGAGGTGTACAGGGTGGCAACTCGCGACGGCGACGGATTTTCTGGTTCGACTTCCGGGGGCGGTGATCGAGGAATCAGTGAACCCACCGTCATCGGCAGCTCGGCCCCCGCGCAGGCCTCTCCCACAAGTCCGATCCCGGCCGCCGGCGGCGCTTCGGATGCGGTCATTGCAACGCTGACCGCGGTCGAAGGCGATCTGGTGGGCGAAACATTCGAGCTGCACGCAGGTGAGAACCATCTCGGTCGCGGAGTCGACTGTTCGATCGTCTTGAACAGCCGGTGGATTTCCAGATCACACGTCTGGATCCTCTGCGAGAACGGTCGGATCGTGCTCCGCGTGACCGAAGGCAAGGAAGTCTGGGTCAACGACGCGTTGAGTGTCGAGAGAAATCTCGTGGCCGGGGATCGGATCCGGCTGGGGACGACGATTCTATCTTTAAAAATCCTCGATGCGGAATTGAAACCGACCAGCAGTGTGATGCCGGTGACGCCGAGTACTTCTCAAGCGAACCGGGCGCCGCAGGTCGTCGCAAGGCAACCAGCGCCGCCCCTCCCAGCCGCCAAAGCAAAAAGTTCGGTACCGGCAGCCACACCCAAGAAGAAGTTCAAGTGGCGCTTCTGGGCCAAGGCCGTGCCCACTCTCGTGTTCCTCTCAGGAGAACGGAAGGGCGACCGCGTCGAGCTCACGAATCCTCGTTTTAGGATCGGCGGACTCGACGACAACGACATGGTGATTACGGGCCACGATGCTTCCCGCAACCACGCCGAACTTCGAATCCGCGACGGGCGCGTACACATCTGGGATCTTCGCTCGGTGAACGGGACCTGGGTCAACAACCAGCGGATCGAAAACAAGGAACTGCGCTTCGGTGATGTGATCCGAATCGGTAGCGAAGAACTTCGCTACGAAGACTAGAAAGCTCGGACCGGGTTCCTATTCGTCCGAGTCGTCTCCATCGTCAGTGCCTTCCCCTTCGTAATCGCCTTCCCCTCCGCTATCGCCTTCCTCTTCGCTATCGGCATCCCCGGCACGCTTGCCGCTGGTGGCCGTGAGGTACATCGGGGTCGATTTTCCCAGGTGGTAGTTGTGACAGGCCACGCAATCGTCACCCGCAGCATTCGGGGTGTGGCAACCGCCACAGACACTCAGCGCGATGGGTTCGAAGTTCAGTACATGGCCTTCCGGGGAAGCCTCTGCATCGTAGGCGTCGTTGAACTCTTCCTCGTCAAACTCGCGCATCCTGTGGCACGTGTCGCACCGATCGGCGTTGTCGAGGCTGAAGTGAGGCTGGTGGCGAAACTCCGTCGGCAGATGCTGGTTCGCTTCGGGAGTAAAGGGCTTCCAGTTTACCTTGCGCGTCGTGCCCGGCGATCCATAGCTCGAGTTGGCGGGATCAATGCTGTGGCAACGTGCGCATCTTCCCGTGGCTTCCGAATCCCTGAGTCCAGCAAATAGATTTTCTGCCGCGCTCGCGGCATCACCCGCTGGGTTGCCGGTGTGTGCGAACGATCCCGAGAGATCAAACCAGGCGCGAACGAAGGGATCTGCATGGCCGCTCGATCGGTAGCGGATCGATGCGTCCTTGGTTCCCTGATACCAACCCCCTTCGCGGACCCACTTTTCTCCAGAACTACTGACCGAAGCGGTTGCTCCCCGAGATCCTGCGCGTTGTCGCGCGAGATCGCGAAGTTGTCGATTGATCTCCGCCCAGTGATTGCGATTCATGTCTTGGAGCTGATCGAGATTCCGAGTCACATCGAGAAATACCGCGACCTCTTTTGCGAGATCCGGAAACCACCCGTCGATCGCAGTGTTGAACGTCTCGCGCTGAAGGCCGCCGGCGAGATTGCTGAGGAGGCCCATGGGGAGATCGCCATCGCCCATCACCCGGTCATTGCGCAGTCGCGATTCGATTGCCCGGTGACCAGAACTGCGAATGTCTCGGAGCAGTAGCTTCAACGACCAGGCATAGCGACCGATGGCCTGTTGTTCCGCGTGCGTTCTGTTCGAGACGTCGAACTGGGCGGTGCCCAGGCCCGCAACCGTCTGTCGGTCCTGATCGCTCAGCCGATCGTCTCCGACCAACAAGAAGTCGACAAAGGGACTCGGCGTGACCGGTTTTGCGACTCGCGGCCATTGTCCAATGTCGATTCCGGCCCTGCGCAGCCTCCGTCCATCGATCCCGGGCAAATTGATGAACGCGATGCCGCGCTTGCCAGAACTGTAGACGTCCTCCTCGTGCTCGTGGCAGCTCGCACAACTCGTCTCGAAAGGCATCACCGTCATGGTGCGGCCGGTGGCTTCCGGGGCGTGACAGTCGACGCACGAAAAATCCCGTTCTTCGTCTTCGTAGATCTCGTCGCGATGGAACTTGTGGTCGAAGATGATTCGCGTGCGGCGTCCATAGGGGTAGACGCCCAATGGAGGATGGCCTTGTGAGAAGCGATCGAACTGAACCAGATGACAGGCCTGGCACTGGTTGTTGCTGAGTGCCGCAAGCTGGTGGTCCGTTCCCCGGTGCTCTTGATGGCAAACCGCGCAGGCGAGTTCGTTCCCTGCTTGCAAGGGCAGTCCGGGACCGAGGCCTGCCAGGATGAAGCGAAGTGGTCGCGATGTTTCGAGTTCGCGTTGATTCAAGCGCTCGGTCGTCTGGGCGAGATCGGTTGCGGGCAAGCTGTGGGCGATCATGCTCGAAGGGCCGAGATTGTGACATTCGAGGCAGCGCTGGCTATCCGAGGCTCCGGTCTGTCCCATCATTGCCGTGCTGATCCAATGGGCGAGACCTCCGGTGCCGGCGTCGTGACAACTCGCACAGTCGTTTTCGATGGTTCCGTGCTGGTGGGTCACCGGGCCGGGAAACACCAACCAGAGTCCCCGATCTGCGCCGAGCGCAATGGCGAGGGTTCCTACCGTCATCACGACGGCCCAGCGCACCGCCCGCCCGCGCAGTGCGCGCACGCTGCGCCGGGGCTGGCAGGTCGACACCGCATTACAACAGACGCCGTCGGGCAAGGGTCCGTCGGCGCACTCACCGCCATACGAACCTTGTCTGGAGCATTTCCAGCGATCGTTCTCGTTGTACGGGCTGCATTCGTGAGTCGTTATGCACTCGCCCCGATTGTCGGGCCCCAATGGACAGGCGTGGCCCGTGCGCCCACAGACCCATTCGCGGTCTGGACGCTCGTAGTGGCTGCGGTCGAAACTCGTCTGCTGCAGTCGCCTTGTCACGGGAGATTCCCCCGGAATCCGTAGGCGACGAAGATGTGCAGCACCAACAGGATGAGCAGGCTGAAGGTCAGCGGAATATGAATGAACAGCCAGCCCTTCAACACGAGTTGGCGCGCCCATTGATAGTCGAGGTCGTCTTTGAGCTGGGCCAACTCGAGAATCTCGGCGATCACGCGTCTTTCGTCGTCGTTGAGATACCGGTCCATCGCCGCAATCTCGCGTTCGAGTTCGCGCATTGGGCGTGACCAGCCCAGCAAGTGGTAGCTGAGATTGCTCGGCGCGCGGAAGAATGGCTCGAGACGATTGGTGTAGAAGTCGGAGATTGTGGTGGTCTGGTTGTCGCGAGCGCAGCAGACCACCAACTCTTCAACTTCGCTTTGCAAGCCCATGCGGAGGGTTGGGATGCGCTCGAACAGCACGGGTTCGCCTCGCGTCGTGAGGCCGACCGGAATCAATCGCGACAAAATCAAGCCCAGGACACCACTCAGTGCGATCAACACGAACAACACACTGAGACTCGATTCGAGGATGCCGCTGGGCATGCCGGCCCCGGTGTGGGCGAAGAAGACGACGATGGAAAAGAGGCCCGCGTAGATGTGGTACTGCATCCAGCTTGCTGCGGTGCCGAGGGGCAAGAACGGCAACTTCTTGCGGCCGTTGAAGAGCGCGAGGGTGGTCACGAGAAAGAACAGCAGCCAGCCAGTCCAGAACGAGGTCGCGCGAATGGAGGTCTCGAGAACCGAGAACAAGAACCATGAGATCAACGAGACGATCACGAAGACCGTCGAGTTGATGGAGCGACGTTTTGCGAAGTTATTCAACGTTCGAGCAGCTCCAACAGGGTCTGAGTCTGTCGCATATCTACGCGCTGGAGCGCGTCGTGGGGGCAAGCATTCTGGCAAGCCGGGCCCACCAGTTGGTCGACACACAGGTCGCACTTGGTCGCCTTCAGGATCGGCGCCTGTGTTTCTTTATCGAGCACCAGGCTCCCGGTATTGTCGCGGATCTCAACCAGGCGAATGTTGTCGTAGGGGCAGTTTGTCGCGCAGGTTCCACAGCCGATGCAGGTCGGATCATTGATCGCCACCTGGCCCCCGACCGTTCGATGAATTGCGCCCGTCGGACATCCAATCATGCAAACCGGATCGACGCAGTGCATGCACGCATTGGCGATCATGAACTTGCCCACCTGGGCGCCGTGACGAATGAACCGCGGGTTGCCGTCATGGGTAGCTGCACAGGCGCGCACGCAGTCGTCACAACGGGTGCAGCGTTCGAGGTCGATCATCATGGTCGCGGTTCCGTTGATGAAGCGTGCCTCTACGAGTTGTTCGAGATGCTGGGTGTGTTTTTGTGAACCAGAGTCGGAGACCAGGTGGCCGCCGTTGCGGACATCTCCGACTGGAGGATCCGGGATCAATTCTTCGGGAAGATTTGGCAGCACGACCTCTTCCATGACCCGGGTCGGCACCAGCAGCACATCGACATAGCCCACCGTGCGCAGACTGAAGCGGTAGGGCAGGGGATCGGTGCTCCGCCAGTTGTGATAGATCTCTTCGAGCCCAAACATCTGGCCCTTGCCGAGATAACTGAGGGTGCGGTGACCATTGCCAAATTGTTTGCTCACCCGGGCAAAGCCGCTTCGAATCAGGATCAATCCGTTGGGATAGTGACCCTCTTCCGCAATGATCGGTTCTTTCTTGAGCCGTTGCGCCGCGCCTTTCTCAGCCAGCGCCTTGTAGGTGGCGGCCCATTCCCGATTGCCGTAGTTCTGGAAGATCGTCTCTTCGACCAGACGCTTTTGCCCCGCTGGATCGACGTTTGCAAAGATCGGGGTGGATTGGAGTTGTTCGTCGAGGGCGTCTTTGCGGTAGAGGTCGTCGACGGTCTTGTTGAGGGACTTGGAGCGACGAGACAGATCCCGTAGACCCTGCCAGCGAACTTCTAGAAGTTCGCATTGACTGTCGGCAAAGATCGTAGTGGTGCGAGGTGTGCGCCCGAGGGCGGACAACTCGCCAAACAAGTGTCCGGCGCCGATGATCGTGGTCTCGTGTTCGTTCAGCACGGCGGGAACATCTTGCACGAACAATCCCTTGCTGCGGACCTTCGCGGACTGCGCGTCCGGCGCAAGGTTACGTACCTCGGGAGACTTCGTGTTCTTCCAGAGTTGAGAGAGCGCACCCATGAAGCCGCGCCGGGTGTGGAGGACGCTGCCACTGATCTTCTCGGTCATGCCTTCGTCGCCCCGGTCGAGAACGACGCGCACCTGCCCGGTCAAGACAAAGAACGCAGAGGTCCCGTAGTCGCCAGTGCGATAGACGATGTCTCCGGGGAGGCAGCGGACAATGCGGGTGTCGTTGCCCAGGATGTCGCGCAGCGACGCCGAGCCCAAAAAATCGCTCTCATCGATATCGCTGAACGGAGCGTGACTGAGGATCCAGTCGACATCTCGACTAGAGAGCGGCCTTTCGTCGAAGGGTTCGTCCCAGCGTTGCGGACGGCGAACTTCAATCGGCGTGCTCGACATGATCTCCTCGCTTGGGTACAGCTTTGGGAACAGTGTTTGGTACAGCGTTAGTTACAACAACAGCGCCCGAAACCCGGGCGATCTACGCGTCGATTACGAGATTGGTCTTTGGAACGCTGATACAGGTCAGACACGAACCTTCGTCGGGTTTCGTGCTCGGTGGTTTCAGGTACTCGATCTCGCCTTCCTTGATCGCCGACACACAGGTTCCACAACTGCCCGCCCGGCACCCACTGGCGATGTCGATGTCTTTGTCGAGGGCAAAGGCGAGGATATTGCCCGCAGCCGGATCCCACTGAAATTCTTCTCCCGACTTGGAGAATGAAATGGTCAGATTGGTACCCGCGGCGGCGGCGACTTCTTCGGCCTTGGGCGTCTTCGTCACACTGGCGGGTCCGAAGGATTCGAAGTGTACGTACCCATCCGGGACGCCCCATTCGCGCAAGCCGTGGGTGATGCTGTCCATCAACGGCGGTGGGCCACAGATGTAGTAGTTGAAGTTGCTGGAAGGCAGAGTGCGCTTGAACAGGTCGACACTGACTCGCTCACCGTGCCGGCTGATGTCGGGGTCCGGCGGCAGCGTGCTGATGTCGGTGCCGCTGTAACACATGTTGAACCTGAACTGGTTGGGGTACTGACGGGCTACTTCGGTCAGATGGTCCACCATGACTTGCTCGTTGACGTCCCGTACACCGTAAAACAGCCATACTTCGCGGTCGAAGCCGTGCTCGGCTACCGCGTTCAACATTGCGACCATGGGTGTCAGGCCGATCCCCCCGGCAATCAGGACGATGGGGCTGCGATGAGTGAGGTCGAGAAAAAAATCTCCAGCCGGCGCGAGGCAGTCGAGGATGTCCCCCTCTTTCACGTCGTCGTGCATGAAGTTGGAAACCTTGCCCGGCGGGACATCGGGCAACTTGCGGGGAGGCGGTACGCGTTTGATCGAAACGCGATAACCATGAGGCCGCGCCATGTCCGAAAGCGAATAGCAGCGTACTTCGGGTCGTTTCTTGTCTGGCAGTTTCAACGAAAAGGTCAAGAACTGACCCGGCTGATGAGAAGCAATTGGCTTTCCGTCGTGAGCTTCTAGATAGAAGGAGGTGATGTCTCCGCCCTCGTTGATCTTGCGGGCGACGCGAAACTTCCGAATTCCGTTCCAGGACTGGCTCTCGCGCTCGCGATCCACTCGGCGAACCCGCGCAGTCATCAGCCGCTCTTCGAGGTTCTCGAGGGCGACGTCGTAGCGGTTTTTCTCGAAGGAAAATCTTCTCAGACGTGAGGCCGTCGCCAGCCCGACTTCGGCAAAGGCAAAGGCGACGATCAGGATCCCCACGACTTGAACCAGGGTTTCGACCACTGCGGGCGACATCTAGCGCCCCGACCTGGCCCGAGGGCCGCTGAACTCGAAGTTCATCATGATTCGTGACTCCTCAAGGCCGGCATCGAAGCCGAATTCGAAGACACTGATTGTCCAGGTGCTTGCGGACGGTACCGAGAATGCGACGGTGAGGGAAGCCAGTTCTTTTGAGCAGGTCGCGGTCCACTCGCGCGAATGTGTTGATTTTCTGGGGCTCGATCCCCGGAGCTTCTCGCTTGCAAACGACGTTTGAAATCAACCCCCTGGCTGTCTGTGGCCGATGAAGGCCCTGCAAATCTGGTGCGGTTGGCGTCTCGCTATAGTCCGGCCGTGAATCGAGAGAGGTCGTGTAGTGGGTAATTTGCGAAACAACCGGACGCCCCTGGTCCTGGTGGTCGTCTTGCTCGGCATCGCGCCGGCTGCGGGGCGAGCCGCGGCGGATAGCGCAGCCCAGATCGATCTCGTGTGCGCGAACATCTGGCCAAAGATGCCGAAAGCGCGGCTCAATTGTCGTGAGCAGCAGACCGCCGCCGCAAACGAGTTGCTGATGCGGATCGAAGCCGCGTCGGAAACCTCGCCCGAGTTTGCCATTGCAAATGCCTGCATCGAGCGCTCCAAGGTCAAATCACCGGCGATGATCGACTGGTCGAAGGCGCTCGAGTGTTTCCAGCGTCGGTTCGACGAGTCGAAACCGGTCACAGATTCTCGAACGTAAGGAAATTGGCGTGAGCGACTACCAGGATATTCGTTTTGATCAGAGCGACGGTGTCGCGACGATTACGCTCAACCGTCCTGCGCAGATGAATGCGTTCAGCGGAACCATGGGGCGCGAACTCGGCGCGGCCTATCGGCATTGCGACGAAGATGACGACGTGCGCGCCGTCATTCTGACCGGTGCCGGTCGGGCGTTCTGCGTCGGTGCAGACATGTCCGCGGGCGTCGAGACATTTGCCAGCCAGGACGTTTCGAACTTCAGTGCTTCGCCCGTAAACCCTCCCGCGTGGGAGGTGCGCAAGCCTGTCATCGCAGCGCTCAACGGTCACGCGGTGGGGCTGGGCCTTACCTTGGCCCTGCAGTGCGACATGCGGATCTGCGCTGATGAAGGCAAGTACGGGGTATTGCAGGTCCGTCGGGGCATGTTGCCCGACGCGCATTGTCACTGGACCCTGCCGAGGTTGGTGGGGACCGAACGCGCGGCTTCCCTGTTGCTGACGGGCCGCAAGATTACGGGTCAGGAAGCCTCGGCCATGGGGTTGGTGCTCCGCTCAGTCCCGGCGAGCGAGGTCGTCACTGTAGCCATGGAGATCGCGCGAGATATCGCAGATAACGCAGCGCCTCTTTCGGTCGCGATCACGAAGAAACTCTTGTGGCAGAGTACAGGCCTGAGTGCCGATCAGGTCGAGCGAGCAGAAACCGAACTTCACCATCACTTGATGGGAACGTCCGACGCAGTGGAAGGACCCGCGGCCTACATGGAGCGCCGCGCTCCAAATTGGAAACTCAAGGTGAGCAAGGATTGGCCAAACTGGCCCCGCTTCGATGATCCGGGCGGCGACCCCGATGGGAACGTCTCGAACGACTGAGAGTCATCAGCATCGAGAACGAGATCGGAGGGCTTTGGCGGGTCGAGGAAACCGCCGGTACCGGATTGAGGATGGCCTCAGCCGCGTCCCCCATTCCTCTGGTTGTGGCATTCTTTCTGCGGGGGCTCGTGGGCGGAAACGTCGGCGGTTTCAGTCTCGGTGGTTGTTTCCATCGAGACAGTGGAGAAGAACATGAACGACAAATCTCTTGCACAGATGATGTTCTCCAGCACGGCGCTCTTCGGCGGCGGCCCTGACGCCCTGGCCGTGGGAGACGCTGCTCCGGAGTTCTCGCTACAGGGATCCGACGGGGCCGTTCACCAACTCAACCAGTACCGCGGCAAGCAACCCGTCGTGCTGGCATGGTTTCCACGCGCCGCGACCCCTGGCTGAACGATCGAAGCCAAATCGCTGCGGGACAGCGAAAAAGCCATCTCAAAATTTGACATCGCATACTTCATGGTGAGCCTCGACTACCCGGAGAAGAACGCCCAGTTTGCGGAGTCGTTGACGTTGAATTTTCCCATCCTCAGCGACACGAGCAAAAGAGTGGCCAAGGCCTATGGGGTGCTGGGCATTGCGGGTCTGTATGCAAAGCGCTGGACGTTTTACATCGACATCGAGGGTACGATCCGGGCCATCGAGCGCGGCGTGAGCGTGTCGCGTGCCGGTGAGGATATTGCCAACAAACTTGCGGAGCTGGGCTTCTCCCCCAAGTCCTAGGTTTGCCAGCGCGGTAGCAACAGGGCTGTCCTCGTAAGGAGGGTCAATGTTGCTACTTAGATACGCAACTCGGACGAAGGCGTTGGATCTCGGTCCTGTGCGCCTCCGAGCGCGGGCCAAGTTTTCTCGTCCATTGCTGAAGAAACAATGATATTCCACCGATATACAGGATCGTGCCACACTCGATATTCGATTTTGGTGAAGCTCGGATTTTGCTCAGAGATTCAGATCTCGAGCGCCGAAGGGTGCTCGCGACTCTGCTGCGCGCCGAGGGTGCGACGGTGCTTGAAACCGATTGCTCCGCTTCGGCTATTGCGTGCCTCGAACAAGATACTGTGTCGCTCGTGCTGGCCGTTGCCAGTTCGAGCAACACTGACGCCTTCTCATTGAGCTCAATGATTTCTGGGCGCATCGCTTGGGACACGCCTCCGGTTCTGATCATGCTCGACCGCGAAGATGCTCACGTTTGCGACGTTGCACATCATACCGGTGCGGCGGATCTCATCATGCTTCCGTGTACGGGCGCATGGTTGCTCTCCCGCGTTCGCCATCATCTCATGCTCGCGAAGACGCTGCGCAATCTGCGTCGATCTCAAATTGCTCACGCCCATGCCGAACGACTGGCTCGCATTGGCAGTTGGGAATGGGATACCGACTCCAATGAGATGAGTTGGTCCGACGAGACTTACCGGGTCCTGGGGTTCGAACCCGGCGAGGTCGAAATGACCCACACGACATTTTGGCAGAGCGTGCATCCCGATGATCGCAAGGAGGTCCTCGAATACGCAGGGGATGCACTCGATACCGCGAAGAGCTATCGGGTCGAACACCGGATCCTGTTGCCCGACGGCAAGGTGAGGCACGTCCAGCAACAAGGGAAGTTGATGGTCGGTGATGGCCGACAGGGACGCTGGATCGTGGGGACCATTCAGGACATCACGCAACAACGCCTCGATCAAGAAAAGATCCGTTATCTCGCCAACTACGACAGCCTCACGGGCCTGGCGAATCGCCACTTGTTCTCCGAGCGCCTCAAGCAGGCCATCGAGACTGCAAGACTCGAAGGTCGGCGGCTCGCGCTGCTCTACATGGATCTAGACAACTTCAAGCGGGTCAACGACGCGTACGGGCACAGCGCGGGAGACCAGCTATTGCGACACGTCGCGAATCTGTTGCGCGCGCGAACTCGTGGCGACGATCTGGTCGCTCGCCCCGAGCACCGGCGGAACCTGGCCGACGTCTCTCGCCTTGGCGGCGACGAGTTCATGGTCCTGATCTCCGATGTCAACGAAGCAGACGACGCGGGAGAGGTCGCAGGCAGAATCCTCGAAGTCCTTTCCGAAGTAATCGAGATCGAGGGCCATCATGTGTCCGCGCTCGGGAGCATCGGAATTGCGCTGTTCCCCGAAGACGGGGACGACGGCGAGTCGTTGATGGCCAACGCCGATACGGCCATGTATCACGCCAAGGAATGCGGTCGCAACACTTACAAGTTCTACAGCCACAGCATGAACGAAGCGGCCCAGCGCCGGCTCATGATTGCAAGCCGTCTGCGCATCGCGATGGAGCGAAACGAGATTGAGGTCCACTATCAGCCAAAGCTCAACCTCGCGACCGGAGAGATCTACGGGATGGAGGCGTTGGCGCGCTGGAACGATCCCGAGCTCGGAGGCGTTTCGCCGAAGGAGTTTATCGGTCTAGCCGAAGAGACGGGCTTGATCATTCCGCTCGGCAACCACATCATGGCAATCGCCTGCCGGGACACCGAAAAACTGGTGCGTGAGCACGGACTGAACCTGATTTGTTCGGTCAACGTGTCGACCATCCAGTTTACGCGCGACGACTTCCTGAACGTGGTGGGAAATGCTCTGCAGGTGTCGGGTCTCGACCCAAATCTGCTCGAACTCGAAATCACCGAGAGCCTCGTGCTGCAAGACGACGAAGACACTGCACTCATGATGCGCGACATCAAGGCCATGGGGGTTTCGATCTCGCTGGACGATTTTGGAACGGGCTATTCAGCACTCAGCTACTTGCCCCGCTTCCCCCTGAATTCCATCAAGCTCGACCGCTGCTTTGTGCGCGACATCGACTCGGACCCGGCCGCAGCGGGTGTGGCCGCAGCGGTCATCTCGCTGGCCCACAGCCTGGGACTCGAAGTGGTCGCGGAAGGTGTCGACGCCGAAGATCAACGCGGCATCCTCACCGAGTGGGGATGCGACGCGCTGCAGGGATTCCTGATTTCTGCCGCCCTGCCGATTGACGAATTTCTCCGCTTCATCATCGAGTTCAAGGCAGACAACGAAAAGCCGGACGCCTAGCAGCCTGCACTTGCGTTTTACGGCTCAGAAATCGATGCCGAGCCTTTCGATGTGAGCGTCCACTGCGGAGATCAGGAGTTGGGTGGCTTCAAGGTCCAGGATGAAGCTCAAGAAACCGCTGATCTCGCGCGACTCGATTCTGAAATCGATGCCGACGAGAAGGACCGGCCGGTCCGAGGAAGTGTCGGATTCGAGCACTTTGCTCCCGTTGCCTTGTACGACTCTCGGAACCGAGGGGTCGAGTTCGAGGCGAAGGTTGTCGGCGAAGGTGCCCATGCACGCCCCGAGAATGATGTTGCCCGCTTCGGCGAGCACGTCATTTTCGAGTTCCTTGGTGAGATCGCTGGGGATGTCGTCGCCCAATACACTGGACACGAGACCGAGAATCTTCTCCTCGGCGAAGACAAGTACGGCCTCGCCATCGAGGCTGCCGCTAAAGTCCTGACGCACGGCGGAGAGCTGGTTCGAGAGCTCCCGTTCCAGAATTCTGGCGACCTCGGCGCGCTCGACGAAGGCGATTTTCGGCACCATGATCAGAACTTCTTCCTGTGTCATTTCCGAGAGGCTTGCTGCGGCCACGCCAAGACCCAGGTTGAAGATCTCCCCCAGCATATCCTGCTGGAGATCGCTCAATACGACGCCTAGCCCGGATGGAGACGACGGGGCCGCTGAAACCGTCGGAGCCGGCGCGGTGGCGACTTTCTCCACCCGGTGCGGAGCTTCAACCTTCGTCGTCACCTCGTTGATCGAAGAATCAATCTTCGTTGCATCAACCTCGCTCACCACTTTGTAGGTCCCGCGCTCCCCGCGGCGCTTACTGTCGGCGAAGGTCTTGATCGTCGTGATCAGCTTGCGCCGATCGATCGGCTTGGTCGCGACGTCGTTGCAGCCCGCATCCAGGCAGAGTTGTCGATCATGCACCATGGCACTCGCCGTCAACGCCACGATTGGAAGATCGTACCCCTCGCTCCTGAGCAGGCGCGTGGCTTCACGGCCGTCCATCACCGGCATCTGGGTATCCATCAGGATGACGTCGTAGGGATCGCCGTTTTCGAGCGCTTCCCGAGCCATCTCGGTAGCGATGAGTCCATTGGCCGCCACCCAGACCTCGGCGCCCGCCTTGCGGAGCACGCGCTCGATTACAATTTGGTTGGTGCGCGTGTCCTCGACCAGAAGCAGCTTGAACGGAATCTGTGGCAGTTCCCCGCTATCGGGACCGGCGGCGGTCTCGGCCGACTGCGCGCCCGACTTGTAGGTTTCGTAGCTCACCAACGAGACATCCGACGTTGTTTGCAGATTGATTCGAACGGTGAACTCAGTCCCCGCTCCCGCCTCACTCGAAACGCGAATGTCACCCCCGAGCGATTGTGCGAGTTGTTTCGAGATCGAGAGCCCGAGTCCAGTTCCGCCGAATTGCGCCGCGGTGCTCGCTTCGGCCTGGGTGAACGGCTGGAAGAGCTTGGCCTGCTGGTCCGGGCTCATGCCGATCCCGGTATCGGTTACCGAAAACTCGAGACAGGGGCGATCGCCGGCCCGATACCGCAAACGCAGTCCGATCTGTCCAGTATCCGTAAACTTGATTGCGTTGCCCGTGAGATTGATGAGGATCTGGCGCAAGCGCATTGCATCCGTTTCGAACCACTCGGGCAGATCGCCGTCGTACTCGACGGCAAAGTCGAGCTCTTTATCCCGCGCGCGATCGCGCATGAGATTCGCGACGGTCTCTGCAATTTCGAAGGGCGAGGTGCGTCGGATATCCAGTTCGAGCTTACCCGCCTCGATCTTGCTCAAGTCGAGGATCTCGTTGATCAGTTCCAGGATATGCCGGCCGCTGTCCAGGATCGTATCGGCCGCCTCCGCCACATCGCTCCCGACATCGGCCGATTCGGCGAGGCTCTCGGCAAATCCGATGACCGCCGTCATCGGTGTCCGAATCTCGTGGCTCATATGAGCCAGGAACTCGGTCTTGAAGCGATTCCCGGTTTCGAGTTCCTCGATCCGAGCCTCGAGCTCTGCCGTGCGGTCGGTTACGTCTCTGGCCCCCGGGCTGCCCCGTCGCTCCACCTCTTTGGAAAGGGCTCGAACCATGTCTGATTGGGTAACGAGGCCGACGAGTTGGCCGTCTTCGTCTACGACCGGCAAGCGGCGAATCGGGTGATGGCTCACCTTGAAATTGGCCATACCCAAGGTGGACCGTTCCTTTACCGTTACCAGGGGAGAACTCATGACATCCGCGGCAATGAGAGATTCAGAGAGACCGCTGTTTCCGATTCGGGCCAGCACGCCGACCATGTCGCGCTCGCTGATGATGCCGATCGGCCGGCCCTCCTCGCAGACGAGCAGACACGAGTGTTTGCGGTCCGCCATGATTTGCGCGACTTCTTGAAGTGGTCTGTTTCGCCTCACGCGCGCCACATCTCTACTCATGATCGATTCGACGAGGCAAGCCGCGTCGGGCTTGGTCTCGCTCTCAGCGACGAGTTGTCCCCGCCCTGCGTGCCGGATGGCCGAATTTACACGAGCGAGCAGGACAGCGTCTGGGATTGGGCGAATCAGTACGCCAATCGCGCCGGCCTCGTAGGCCTCGACCTCCTGCTCCTCCTCCGCCGTATGCGCAGTAATCAGCAGGATGGGGATCTCGGCTAATTCGGGAATGGCCTTCAGGCTTCGACAGAGGTCGATCCCATTCATCTCGGGCATGACGATGTCGATCAGGATGGCATCGGGTCGTATTGCCTGGGCGATCGCGAGGGCCCGCGTCCCGGACTCGGCTTCGAGGATGCGAATGCCGGATTCGGTCAACACAGCCCCGAGATGATCGAGGTTGGGGCGCAGATCGTCGACAATCAAGATTGTAGAATTCAAGACTGATCGCTCCGGCAATGCAAGGGCGTCGCCCCAGCCGGATCTCCGACCGGGCTACGCCCATCATTGCTCCCCACCTATCGACGCTTCCTGCGACCAGCTTTCGCGTAGTCTGCGAACATTCAACCGGCGACCCGATTCCGCCCGATAGGGGGATCTCCAGTACCCCTTTGTTTCCAATTGCCTGCGAGATCTTCTGCGTATTTCTCAAAAAAAGTTGTCGTGGGATAAAATCCCACATACAATGAACGGTGAATGGGATAATATCCCATGTGTCTTATGTCCCATGTGTCTTATGTATAGAAACAAATAGAAACAAACTGAAGACGCCCAGTAGGGCGTGGAGTAGGGAGAAGAGAGATGACCAAAAATGATTTGCTACGTAGGCTCGGCCGACCGTGCCTCGGCCTCGCCGCATTGGCGATGCTGATTGGCGCGGGCTCCGCTGCCGCCCAGGACCAGGCGCCGGACTTCGAAAAGCCCCCGATTTTCAGCGGGGAGCAGCACGAACTCTCGCCCGAAGAGCGAGTGGCTCTGATTCACGAGACGATCGGCTTGACGCCCAACGACGAGCATCCCGGCCGCACGGACCGCCCCGATCGCATGGACCGCCCCGATCGCCCGGAACGGCCCGACCGCCCGGAACGCCCCGAGCGCCCGGAGTTTCCCGTGCGAGTGGACCGGCCTGAAGTCCCGGTACGCCCTGATATTCCCGAGCAACCGGCGCGCCCCGAGCAACCGGTACGCCCTGATCTTCCGTAGCGCGACTGATCGATGAACGGATAGAATTTTGATGGGTGGCGGCGCCCGCAAGGCGTCGCCATCCCGAACACCCGCACGCGTTAGTCAAGAGCCAGGCACGGTCCGCTCGGAGATCTGCAGCATGCCCCTTCATTCCTGTTGCCCAACTGCTGATCGAAGAAGTGTGGCGCTCATTCTCGCGACTGATTTTACTGCCGCACTCCTCGTCTTCTTTCTCCTGCTCGCACCGCAGGTACGCGCTGCCGAACCCTATCCCGTTCTCCTCAAGTACACACTGGGCTTTGACTACAGTACGGGCGAATACGGTGCCGGGGAGGACACCGATATCTATTTCATGCCGCTCAGCATCGAGGCGGATCTCTACCCCTATCGAGTAATCGTCACGATCCCAGTTGTCTTTATCGATGGCGTCGCTGTCGATAGCCCGGGGAGTTTATCCAGCAGGAGCCAGGGGCTCGGTCAGATCTCTGGCCGTTTCAGTTATCTGATTGCCCCCGTTCGCAAGTGGGTCCCGTGGTTTGAAGTGTCCGCCAAGTTGATCGCCCACACCGAGACGGACAAATCGTTGGGGAGTGGAATGTGGGGGTTCTCGGTTTTTGGAGATGCGTTCAAACAGTACGGTCGGGTGACGGGGTTCACCCGCTTTGGTCGCACATTTTATACGAGCTCAGGACTCAGCGACCGTTTCTTTACCTCCATCGGAGCGAGCTTCCGATTCACCGACCGGCTGAGCGGTGGGCTGGCATACGATTGGTTCGAGGCGAGTTCTGACGGGGTCAGTGACACCGAGGAACTGTTGGGGTTCGCCAGGGTGAAGGTCAGTGAGCGGTGGTCCATAGGTCCCTATGGATTGCTGGGTCTTTCCAAATACAGCCCCGACTATGGGGTCGGGCTTTCGTTTAGCTTCAAGCCGCCCAGACCATGAGAACCGTTGGCCGGAAATATCGCGCAGGGTTCGGCGCGTGCGAGTGTGACGACTCGGAGATGGATGCATGAGCGAAACAGATTCGCAGCAGATGCAAAGCATAGAGCCCCCGCAATCGCTGATCGCGGCGCTGCGAACCATCTTGCGTCCCCTGGTCAGACTTTTGATCAAGCAACAGGTCCATCACCCGTACCTGTCCAACTTGCTCAAAGCGCTCTATATCGAAGTTGCCGATGCGGAGTTTCAGCTGGACGAGAAGCGTGTCACGCTGAGCCGTCTGAGCGTGATGACGGGAATTCATCGCCGCGAAGCCAAGCGCGTTCGCGAACAGGTCGAGAGCCGGGGTGGGCCTCCACTCGCGGTGACCTTGGGCGCGCAGATCATTCAGCGCTGGATTGCCGAGTCTCCCTGGGTCGACGCGGCCGGGCGACCGAGGACCTTGCCCCGCGAAGCAAGAGCCGGCGGTGCGGTTTCGTTTCAGCAGTTGGTCCGTTCGGTCAGTGTCGATATCCATCCGCGCTCCATCCTCGACGAATGGTTGCGCCTGGGCGTGGCGACACTCGATGAAGAAGATTGCGTGCAGCTCCGCACGGCAGCCGTGGTACCGGCAAAGGGATACGACCAGAAGGCCCACTACCTCGGGCGCAATGTGCGCGACCACATGTCCGCCGCATTCGCGAACCTGGATTCCGACGATCCACCGTTCTTCGAACGCAGCACCTTCTACGGCTCCATTCCCAAAGACGCCGTGCCGGCCCTGAACGATCTGGCCCGGGAAGTGGGGCAAGATGCCCTGATGCGGGTCAACGAGTGCGCGCTTGCGGCAAGGCAATCGGCAGCAGAAGGCGGCGAGCGCCGCCGCATCAACTTTGGTGTCTACTTCTACGAAACAGAAGCCGACGTGGCGGACGATCGTGGTGATGGTGGTGAAGGTGATCAAGATGACTAGGCGGATGCTCTCGGCTGCAGTGATGTGCTTGTCGTTGTCCATGTTGCTGCCCCGGGTGGCCGCGAGTGAGTGTCCCATAGCGTCGGAGACGAACACGATCTGGGTGATCAGCGCCCCCCCCGCCGTAGAGTCTGAAGATGGCATTGGTGGAACGGGTCTTGCGGAACCTGTGCGTGCCGAATTTCTCGCGCTGGGACACGGCGGTGGTCATGGCGGCGATGACGATGGCATCGGTGGCACGGGCCATACGGGCAGCGGTGAGGACGACGGCATTGGGGGCTCGGGCTTGTTCGGGACCGTGACTGGTTTTGGAAGCATTTGTCTGAATGGGCGGCGCATCCAATACGATGCCGAGGTCTCGGTTTTCTTCGACGGAGAGAGCGCCACGAGCGACGATCTCGAGATTGGCCAGGTCGTCAAGGTCGTGGCCCGAGATGAGAAAGCGCTCGTAATTGATATCGTCTTTGCGGTGGTGGGACCGGTTGCGGAAGTCAATACAGCGAGCTTCACCGTGATGGGCCAGGTGGTCGAGCCCGCGAAGGGATCTATTGTCGATTGGGATTCCCTGGTGGCGGGCCATCGCGTCGCGGTGAGTGGTCTGCGCCGACCGGACGGAACGATTGTCGCCAGTCGCGTCGACCCGGCATATGCAGCGCTCACCGACAGGGTGATGGAGTTGGATATAGAAGATCTCTTTGATCCGGAGGTCGATCAGATCGACGTTGAGGGGTACGTCCATGCAGTCGGAGTCGATGGCTTGAATCTCGGGTATGTGCACATCGACTCAGAAGCATTCGACGACGGCGAAACGTCGACGCGCCCCGAGGTGGGAGCGCGCGTGCGCGTCCGCGCTTCGAGAAC
Source organism: Myxococcales bacterium (assembly GCA_022563535.1). Classification (NCBI taxonomy): domain Bacteria; kingdom Pseudomonadati; phylum Myxococcota; class Myxococcia; order Myxococcales; species Myxococcales bacterium. The sequence goes on along the minus strand of JADFNE010000059.1, from coordinate 6,104 downwards.
AAGCGCGGGAAACTTTGCGGCGCAGCGGGTTGAACTGCTCCGTGAAGAGCAACTGCTGCAAGACTTCGAACGGCTCGATTTCGAGCGGTCCCGACATCGCCGCTCGCGCTTGCGCAGGAGCATTTTCCGGTTTCTTTCCCGGCCATCCGACATGCCTGAACCGCCGCCCCGGATCGATCCCCAAGCCATTGATCGTCTAGATCCGATTGACCGTCCACCCCGCAGTCACAGGCACCCCGACGGAACGCCTCGGCACAAACATTGAAAGGAACCGATACTTGAGAAAGGAACCGACACTTGACCACCGCTACTTCAAGAAATGAGCAGTTTCTCGCCAAGTGGCACCCCCTTGTTGCCGCAAGGGATGTCGCCGCGCTCGAAGAGATTCTCGCCGAAGACGTCACCATGGGCGCGCCGCCGTATTGGGACAAGCTGAGCGGTCGTCCGCTCGTCCATCACCTGTTGGGGCTGGTCATCAGCACGATCGAAGATTTTACCTACCACCGGGAATGGCACATTGATTCCCAGGGAAACGGCGAGATTGCGCTCGAATTTCACGGACACATCGGTGAAATGACCCTGCAAGGCATGGATCTGATCACGATCAATGATCGCGGCCAACTCACGAACCTAGACGTCATGATCCGTCCCATGAACTCGCTCGAGGCGCTCCGGGATATCATCGCGCCGAAGATGATGGAGTTCGTGCAACAGCAGATGGGGTAGGGCGCGGCCCTAGTCTGCCGGGTTTGCCTGACGCGTAAAGTCGCAAAGCGAATTGCCGTTGCACAGAGGTGTGGTCGGCGTAATGTCGCGCGCCGCGCACCACCGATCGAGAAAATCCGCCCTGGGAAGGATACGGGCTCCCAACGCCTTCTTGTACGGGAGCGTTACGTCTCCCATGTTCCAAAATTCGTACCCGCGCTCTCGCAAGGCACCAGCGAGTAGCACCTGCTGCAATATCCCATAGTGATTCCATTCGGGATACTCGCGAGCACAGAACCCCGACAAGCTCGTGTAGATCGCCCCAATGGAATAACCGAGCTCACCCGCGATCAATTCGTCCCGACGCGTAGACCACAGCTCCACTCCATGAATGGCAAAATTGTTACTTCCCTGGAGAGCGAGTTCGCGCACCAGCGATTGATACGGCGCGTGAATCCAGTTGTTTTCCCCGTGATAATCGAGCAAGCGATCGAGCACGTTGTCGCCGGGGTTGGCGACCCGGAGTTCGATACCGTCTTCCTCGAGCTTCCCCGATGCCATGAGCTTCCGCAGGTGGCGTGAGCAGTGGAGGTTCTTCCAGTCGAGCACCGCATAACTCTGCTGAAGCTCGGGAATGAGTACGGCCCCCAGCTCTGGATGGATGATCGAAACACAGATAAAGCCCGCGCGCGCGATGGCCACGTATAGATCGGGGGCCCAGGAATCAGACCAGTAGTGGGTTTGTTCGATCCGCGGGTAGATGAGCGTCTGCAGGATCTTCGGGTCGAGGAACGACGGCGAAAGATGCTCTATCGAGGTATTTGTTGCACGGTCAGGCAGAGTGTTCTCAGCTTGGAAAGCGGCTGACGAAAATTCGGCGACCGCTCTGAATGAGTTCAGTGTAGGCCTTTGGATCAGCTTCGCTCTACCTGCAGGCTCTTGCGCCCGTCATCAAATACCAGTTGCCATTCGGGAATGCGCAGCGCCGCCAGGCAGCCGTTGAACTGGACCTCATGAGCCCCGCCCGGATTGCCAAGCGAAGTTGCCGCTTTGTTGCGTTCCGCGTACCGCATCCCGACCGAATAATCGATGCACATGACCTTGCGCTCGGGCCCGAGTGCCTGCTGCGGGGGCGTAGTGCCAAACACGTCTGCTTCGATCTTTTGATCATTCGCTGGGCGTTCCGGGAAGTAGCGTCGCCAATAGTGCCCCATCACCACGGGGGGGCCCGAATAATCTTCCCACCACGGCACCCGGCGCACCATCCGCCACTTGCCCGACGCCCAAAAACTGTCTTCCGCCACACACTCCATTCCCGACGTCGTGACCTTGACTGCGTTGCCCATCTGGTTGGCTTCATCCAGGCGGGCAAGTTCGGGAATGATGCAGAGCTTGTTTTCTCGGTCTCGAATAGCCGGACCCAAGGTCGGTCCTGCAACCGCCTTCAACTTCTGATTCAACTCTTTGAGCCTCGGTTCGTTCGCCGCTTCTTCTGCCCTGAAGGCGTCGATCACGCTGCTGGCGCCGCGCAGCTTTTCAATCGAAGGCTCGTGCCAGCACGCGTGTATGACCCGGAGATCTTCTCGTTCGAGTGCGCCGGGAAGGCTGCGGAGAAAAGGCAGGAATGTGCGCTCCTTCTCATCGGGGTCCACGGCTTTGTATTCGTATTCATCTTCGCACCGGCCGTACCACCAGCCTTCCCCCGAGCGTCGCTTCCGGGGTTCGTCCCGGATGGCGTTGAGTTCGTGATTGCCGACAATGCACTGGGCGTTGCCGGCTTCGACCAGGCGCATGACGGTACGCAGCACAGCCGGGCTGTCGGGGCCGCGGTCGATCAGATCGCCAACAAAGACCAACCGGCGCTTTTCAGCATGATTGCCGAGATCGTCGTAGCCGAGCTTCTTCAGCAACGACTCGAGGGCGGAAGTTTCGCCGTGAATATCACCAATGATATCAATGGGAGTGCTGGGAAGTTCAGCAATACAGCTTGTTGGCAAACTCGTACTTCCTTATAAGGTGATCTGTGGCCGGCCGCGCAAGCATGACACAGGGAGCCGGCCAAGGCGGCCCTGCCGAGCGAGAATCACGAGCCTGGGGCGCCATATTTGGAGATTGCTCGCGTAGGGTTGTGAGAGTTGTCCAGGACTTGTTCGAACGACGACCCGCAGCGGCTCCTTCTGCTGCAGCGCTCGCCATTCGGCCGATCCCGATCTCGACGGTGTTCTAGTTCCGCACCTGCACAATTTTCTCGGTTTTCCATCACTTTTTGGTTTCGATCGGCAACACCCCTCCGGCTATCTGATCTACAGAGTGTATTCAACACCATGTAGTGTGATAAACTTCGACCTCCAATCCCCGGTTGCCACGGGAGGGCGCGCCGCAAATGTTGGAGTTTCTAAAAAGGAAGAAGCGCGAACCGACCGTCTATTACCAACTCCGCGGGTCGATCCTCGCAAACGAAGATCTTTCCATCGTTGGCACGGGCATGGCTGCCAGCGACTACGAGTCTCCACCGTGGTCTCACTTCGCCGAAGCAAGCCGTCTCGCTTCAAAGGGCGCAGCGCCGGCAATCGTGCATCTTCGCAAGATCCTCGCAATGCCTAAACTCGAGTCTCGGATCTATCTCCAGACATGGCACTGCTTGCGCGCGCTCGGCGTTGTTCCACCCGAAGCCGTGCGTACAGAAGTGGTTGGCGTAGTTGTCGAGATCGGATTGAAGAACGGCCTTGATGCAGTAGCGGCCTACACCGATCGCACAGCTCGCTACTTCAATCAAAGCGGGGCGGCGGTCATATGGGACACCGAAACAACAGAGATGAACGCTTCCATTGACCCGCTTCTTCGAGCTGCAGAAACCATTGGCGAGTCTACGGCCCCCGTTGAAGAGCCCCACCCACCAGCGCCTAAACGTGGGTCGTTGCTCATCAACATCCTGACTCCCGGTGGCATCCACATCGGAATGGGGCGGACGAAAGCAATGCAGCGCGACCCGATGGGCGCGGCTGTCACACAAGCGGCGCTGGCGTTGATGCAAAAGCTGATGAAGGTTGGGGCGGCTGAAGGCCGGTAGACGACCCGCCAGCGAATGTCATGCAAATGAAGCGCGTCCTATCCCCGAGGCAACAATTCCCTCAAGGCCGCAATCGCCGTAGCGGGAAATGAATCCAACGCGTAGTACTTCTCAATGATCTTCAACGCATCTTCATGGCTCTCTAGTTCCAAGTAGCGCAGGAGATACCGGATATCGTCTTCGTCCCGGTAGCCCTCGCCCATGCGCATTGCCAGGCACTTCATCGCCAGCATGTACTTTGCGTCGGCGCAAAAAATCCTGAGGTTGCTCAGTTCAAGGAACTTGTTGAAAGAGCCCTTGTCGCTCAGGTAACCCTTGACTGCATCGTTGAGCCATTGGTCCGTCACGCCTTCCTTTGAAGCGACCCGCAACGCAGCTTCGCGGACTTCGCCCGCCGGCTTGTACAGGGCATCTACATCTCGGGTGGAGTCGCGTGCCTCAAAGGCCAGGCACATGACGGCGCCCCCGGCGACGTACACGTCCCCCCGGACATCTACCCGCCGCAATTCGACATTGAGCGATTCGAACAGGCGCAGGATGTCCTCGCGCGAAAGACTAGGCACGCTTAAACCCGATCCCCGACGTTTGCACTGATGAAGATGTTCCGTTGGCTAAAGGCCGGTGGCGAGTGGGTAAGGAGATACCACCGAACACTCTGCAGTGACGAACCGAATGCGGGTTCATCCAGAGCTGGAACGTCCCGGGTCCATGCGGGCGGCTCAGTCTTCTTCAATGCCGCCGTATGCTCGACCGTCGACGCCAAGTAACCTGCCCAGTACGGCTCGAGTGTCACCCGTGGCGCCTCGCAGACGGCCTGGTCAAATTCGTTAGCGCTGAGCCCACCGAACACCTCGAGCAGTTCCGCAAAAACAAAACTCGGCGTGTCGGAGCCAGCGAGTTCCGCCACCAACTCTTGAAACTGTGTCTGCCGCGCGGGGAGCAGCTTGTTCAAAACCCAATCCGACATACTCATCCCTGCCTCCTCGGCCTGTCGCTTGATCGCGGCCTTCTCTGCTGGCGAGACCCGAATCTGGAGCTGCAGGGATTTGCGGGTGCTGGGCATGGGGGGAGTCTCGCTATGGAGTCCGATATTGTCAATACATCCGTATTTACATCTTCGGCCAACTGAGGGCATTCTTGAGCCTGATCTGGGTTCTGGTCGACTTTTGGGCCATTCTTTCCACTTGACTTGATGTGTATTGGTGTGTATTGGTGTGTATCAAAAGATCTTGGGTAGCAAAGAGATCATCAAGGCACTGAAGAAAGACGGTTGGTTCAAGGTTGGTCAGAGAGGCTCGCACGTTCAATTCAAGCACGATACGAAGTCCGGGCGAGTCACGGTGAAGCACCCGCAAAAGGACGTGCCGGAAGGCACGAGGAAGAGCATGGAAAAACAGTCGGGGATCAAGCTGCCCAAGTGAGGTGAGGTGCGAGGTAATCGTCTAAGGCGGGCGTTGTGCCCGCAGGAGCTGAGAAGAATGGCGAGCTATATCGCTCTGTTGCGAAAGGACCCGGCCAGCGCGTTCGGAGTGGATTTCCCCGACTTTCCCGGTTGTATTACCGGCGGAGACACGCTCGAAGAGGCGCGCGAATCGGCGGTCGAAGCACTGGCCTTTCATATCGAAGGAATGCTGGAAGACGGCGACGAAATCCCCGCGCCTACGTTGCTCGATATCGTGATGAGCGATTCGAATAATCGGGATGCGGTCGCGTTCCTGGTCGACGTCGCCGACGAAACCCCCAAGGTCGTGCGAATCAACGTGACCTTCAAGGAAAACGTACTCGAGCAGATCGACTCATACACGAAGAAACGTCGCATGACTCGGGCGGGATTCCTCGAGGAAGCGGCACTTGAGAAATTGGCGGAGAAATAGCCACGAACCATCAAGCGCTGCCGGCGGGCGAAACTACTTCAACGCGAAAGAAAGGGGATCCGCCGCCCAACTTCGAGAGCTGACTTGGAGAACAGGCTGTCCTCGAGTTCAGGATTGATTCGAATCTGACTGAATCGAACCTCAGTCTCAGTATGGCGAAGCAAGTTTTCGACCCAAATTTGCGTCGGGACAATATGATCCTGGATGGTCATCATCTTGTCGCGAGGGACCCGTTGAACCTTGACGGGCTCAGCCCGATTCTTGCGGAAGTAGCGCACTTCTAGAATCGCATGATCCGACCTGGCCACGTAGTAGATTGCGTGCGTATGGCCAGAGTCGTACCTCGGCTCACATCGAATCGCGTACGCAATCTCTCCCTGAATCGTCTCTTCCCCAAGCAGTAAGATGTCGTAGTCGTCTACGTACCGGCGCTCGAAGTCTTCATAGCTCAAGTC
>JADFNE010000058.1 GCA_022563535.1 Myxococcales bacterium | reverse complement strand
CATGCGTCGATCTGTTCGAGCCCGTAGCGCTGGGCCGCAATCGAGAGCGGCATTGTCGTCACGAACACGCCGATCAGGGTGCCCGCGACCAGGCAGACGACTCCCTGAACTGCGCCGACCAGTTCGGCGACGTAGCCCCCCGTCAGGAAGCACCAGGTCGCGATCGAGTAGGCAAAGCACGTCGTGTGTGCGCCCATGGTTCCGTACTCGCGCTCGTCGAGAAGCACCGGCATGCGTCCGAGGACGCTTTCTTGCTCGAGTTCGGGTGCGCTCATCAGGCGCTCCACCAGATACCCAAGAGGGGCAATACGAGGCAGAACACCGTGCAGACGATCCAATCCCAGGCCGTAAATTGCCCGAAGGCTGCTTCCTCGTGGGCTTCTAGTTCTTCTATACGTCGCTCGAGTTCGCGTACGCGGGCATTGCCAGGTTCAGTTGTGCTCACATCGATGTCTGTGCAACCCCCCACTGGCCTGCATGACGCAGCCGGGCGAGACACTAGTCTGCCTTGGGAGAAGGCTCAAGCGGTTTGGGTTTGAGACTGGGCCGAGATGCGTTTGTGTGGCGCTGGCCCGGGCCGAAGCGCCAGTGCGTGGAGGCGAGCGCAAAGCTTTCAGGGCTGCTACCTAGACAACCGTCTTGGCCACGGAGGAGTAATGCAAAGACTCGCGCCAGTGCTTCTGTTCGTCTTTATGCTTGTCGTTGCCGGTCTCCTGCAGGCCGCGCCGCCGCCCGATTTCGGCGAGATGATGAAAGAAGACGAGATGAAGGTCATCGAGATCCAGGTGAACGCGATGAAGGCGGTGAACACGATCGACGGCCCGACTCCGGGCGGGCCGGACGACAAGAGTGCAATTTGGTGGAACGACCAGGGGATCGTGAAGGCCCTGACGCTGACGGACAAGCAGCGAACGAAGATGGAGAAGTACCTGAATTCCTATCGCGAGTCGGTGCCCCCAGCCCAACGACCTGACGCGTTCCACGAGGCCCTCCTGCAAGGCAAGTGGAAGAACGCCCAGGCGGAGAGCGGAAAGGTCGCCAAAGCGGCGTCGGCGTCGGTCCGAATGCGCGCAACCCTCAAAATCGACGTCTTATCGGTGCTGAGCAAGGAGCAGCTCCAGAAATTGGTGGACCAACAACCTCGCTTGATCTACAAGCCGTGGAAGCGCGCCATGAGTCCGCAATGAGCGAGGCATTGCCGCGCTAGCCGGACGCTCGCGGCGCGCTGCCGCGCATCACTCGTTCCGGCGGATTCGAATGCTGTCAATCGTCCCAGATCCCCCGAGACCTCTGCTTGCGGCCGTAGGCCCGCTCGCGACGGCACTCGTGCTTTGCACGGTCGTGCTCGTCGCGCATGGAGACACACGCGTATCGGAAGAGGCGCCGCGGGAGTCGTTACCTGAGACGATTCTGTCCGCGATCGAACAACTCGAGTCCCAAAACGATGCCAAGTGCCACTCGACAGCCAGCCGCTTCGAGGACTTCCTGTTCGGAACGCCACTGTCGACGGAGGCCCGCCTCGCCCACGAAGAGGCGAAGAAGCGCGTCGCGCTGCGCCTCTGGTCCGCGGCCTCGCGTTCGGCTTCAAAGGCGGGTGACGCGACGATCGAGGCCGGGCATGTCGACGGCGAAGCTGCGGCGATCGTAATCCCGACGCAGCACGACGACGGCCGGATCCACCTCGAACTCGCGAGCGGAAGCAAGGTCGAACTCGAAGGCCGTCGGGTGGAACAATACGCGAGCATCGCGTATTCGCTCCGCGCGGTCCTTGTTGTCGATCAGGAGCAACTCCTGGCGGGCGGCGATCCGCTCCGGCCGCTCGCGCGCGAGGCAGTCGACGCGATCGTACGCACACTCGATCTCCTGAGTTTGGCCGCTCTAGAGTTCGCCGATCGCGATGCGCGGACCCAAAACGAGTTCGAAGTTACGAAAAGGAGCATGGTTTCGGCGTGGGCGCGTGTCGCGCCAATGCCGAAAGACGCTGCCGGCAACGACGGTCTTGCGACCGGCTCGGCTCCGCCCGACCCCGTGCGCGTGCGCGCGCAGTCGCTCGCGCTCCTCGAGCGCATCGCGGCCGGGAAGCTCACGGCCTACGAGCGCTACAACGGCCTCGACGGGGAGGAGGCGAAAAAGCTCCTCGTCTTCAACATAAGTCGCTTCTATGCCAGGCAGCCGCTCTCGCGCTACCAGGAGGATCGCCGGGCCTTCCTGGTGGTCCTGCAGAACCAACTGGTTAAGTTCGCCGGCAAACTCCTGCACGCCGCCGACGAACGCGCGCGCGCGTCGGGACACCACCTGATCCGCGCCGGGGACGCGCAGGTCGCAGTTCAGCAGCTCGTTCCCCAGCGGGTCGACGAGTTCGAGGACGTGCACGTCTTCCCCAAACTGCCCGCCGACGCGCGAATCACCCTCGAGGCGTTCGACTGCGATTCGATGCGAGACTTCGCGCTCCACTGGCGGGCTTTGGTGAGCGCCGCCCGCGCGGCCCCCGACTCCCAGCGCCTACCCGATCCGATCGCGGCGGAGATTCTCGCCGAAACCATCTCGCAGTACAGCGTGCTGGTGCTCCGCCTGGCTGGCGAAATTGCCAAGAAGGGTGTCGAGACCGTGCGTCTTCGCCGGAATCACCTGGCCCCGGCGGCCGCGGTCGTCGCCGAGCGCGCCCTCGACCACCATGCCGCGCGGGTCGACGAGTCTCCCGCGGGTGTAATCGTGTCGGCCCCGGATGCTGTTGCGAAACCCGACGGCGAACGTTTCTTCACCGATGTCACGGCCGAAACCGGCATCGACTTCACCCACCGCTCGGCCCGCTGGCTGGGAGAGATGCGGCGGCGCCAACTCAAAACACCGCCGACCTTCTCGGGCGGCGGTGTTGCGGCACAGGATATCGACGGCGACGGGGACATCGACCTGCTTTTCGTGGGCGGCGGTGGCAACGCGCTCTACCTGAACGACGGCAGCGGTAGCTTCACGGACATCACCGAGCAGGCCGCGCTCAATGCCGTGCAATCCGACGGAACACCGGGGGAGCCCCGCAACCCGATATTTGCCGACTTCGACAACGACGGCCGACCCGACCTGCTGATCACCTACGTGAACGAAGACCACCGCCTCTACCGCAACCTCGGCAACGCCCGCTTCGAGGACGTTTCCGCTGCCGCAGGCCTCGGTGGCAAGGGTCTGGTGGGGGGCCCGGCGACCGTCTTCGATTTTGACGGCGACGGGTTGCTCGATATCTACCTTGGCTACTTCGGTGACTATCTCCACGATGTCATGCCGACCCTGGCCCGGGACAACCACAACGCGCTGCCCAACCGGCTGTTTCGCAATCTCGGAAATTTCCGCTTCAGTGACGTCACCGAGGGGAGCAACGCAGACGACACCGGCTGGGCCCAGGCGGTCTCGCACACGGACTTTGACCGGGACGGGCGGCAGGACCTGATTGTGGCGAACGACTACGGATTCAACGCATTCTTGCGGAACCTGGGCGGGGGTCGCTTCGAGAACGTGACAGCGGCCCTGGGCATGACCAAGGCGTTCCATTCGATGAACGTCGGGATCTCCGACCTCAACGATGATGGCTATCCCGACGTCTATATCTCAAATTTGGCCATGCTGGTCAAGGACGACAAGTACACGTTCCCGGACGTCAACACGCCGCTCAAGTTCGACCTGCACTCGATGGCGGGAGTGCTCATCAAGGAATCGAACGTGCTGTACTTGTCCAGGCTTCAGGAGGAGCGGCTCGTGGCCTACGAACCGTCGAAGAGCGTCGAGCGGGGGGCGACCTCTACCGGCTGGGCCTGGGACGCAGAGTTCCTCGACTTCGACCACGACGGCGACGACGATCTGTACGTGGTGAACGGCACCAACGACTTCAACACCTTCTCGATGGTGTATCGGCACACTAGCGGCGACGGACCCGCAACCGAGCACATGCTCGACCACAGGCGGGAGTCGAACGTCTTCTTCCGAAACGAGGGCGGGAAGCTCGTGAACGTCTCGGGCGAGAGCGGCGCAGACTTTGCCGGGAACTCGCGCAGCACCGCCTATTTTGATCTCGAGGGAGACGGGGATCTCGACATCGCCGTGAACAACTTCCACGGCAAGGCGACGATTCTGCGCAACGAGGTCGGGCAGCGGGCTGGCTGGCTGAAGTTGCGCCTCGTCGGAGATCCTACACGCAATACGAACCGCGATGCGATCGGCGCGCGAATCACGGTGACCACCGAAGACGGCTCGCGTCGGCATCGGGAGGTGCAGGGTGGCTCGGGATATCTTTCGTTCAATCCCACGCAGCAGCACGTCGGTCTCGCTGGCTTCGCCGTCGCAGACGTCCGAATTATCTGGCCGAACGGCGATGTCCAGAGCGTGGCCGGGCTGGCGGCAAACGCGGCCTACGAGGTGCATCAGGGGCAGCCTGGCGCGCGGCCCGCCGACTGAGGGCGCGCACGTCGACTCTCAAGAATGCGCTCGCAGGGCAGCAATTTTTCTTCATGAGCAGGCAAGTCGAATTTTCGAGTAAAAAATCGTCACTAATTGCAGGAATGCGCAACTAACAACTTTATGTACTCACGCGAATTGAGCTGACGAGGTGGCCTTGAATGCCTGCTCAGCATCCAATTGTCTTTTTCTCTGTCATCCCACGGGGGCGGTCTGCTTTCCAGAAAAAGTTCTCGCAAATGGAACTTCTTGGTTGACTTTCTTGCCCGCAAAGCGGAGGATCGATCCAGGAGTTTCTTTCTTTTTCAGGAGGACGTGATTAAGCACCCTTGGAGTTGGAGCTGTATCGCCCCTTTTAGAATAGGAGTACGTTGCAAATGCATACCAGTAGATCTAGAACCAAGACCAAGGTAAGTCACCTAGTCACGTTCGTATTAATCCTATTATTCAGCATTCTTTCGTCGAGCAGCCAGGCGCTTGCTGGCACCAAGCTCTACACAGCATCCTGGATTGCGGAGTCGTTTGGTAACGACATCGCTGGCATCGGGACCGGCGACTCGAGGTACTTCTCGTTTTACGCAATCCCGTTTGGCTACCAAGGTCACAGTCTCTTCCCGCTCTGTGACCTCATATCGACACCCTACGTGACCACACCCACCGGTACGATGTTTAATCCCCTCGGCGGCGATTCAGTATTCCCCGGTTGTCGGTTGCTCACGGCTTCGGAGACGCGTCCCCCGAAGTTCGGAACGGAGACGCCCCTCGGTGGTTCATGTCCAGGCGCACCAGCGTCACCGTGTTCCAAAACAGCCCCGCTGTATAGGAACGCTCAGTTCTTCGACGCGGACGGTTTGAAAGTCCACGACCATATCCAGGGCTACACCACAATCGGGAAAGACGTGGCAACCACGTACCTCGGCCCCGGTAATGCTCTCCGCGGCCAAGGGATGAAGGGTGCACCGGTTGCGGGTGGTGGTTCTGCGACGACGTCGGCTGGTACCGCTCCCGGCAAGTTCTCGTTCAACTTCCCGGCAGCCAACCCGTCTCCGGCAACGGACGGCTTTCGGATGACGACAACGGGTTCGTTCCCGGGCGTCTTCCCGTACCTCTACAGTTACACGTACGCGAACATGCGGAACGACGTAGGTAACTTTGGAGTCGGTAAGGGCTTCTTCTCGACCGGTGCTTCGACCCCTGGCGGCAATCCGCGAACCATGGCGACGTACACGCTGAAGATCGCCGGTGGCCCGGTCCAAACGACCACAATCACCAGAGGCACGAAAACGTTCGGCGGTGTCATGAAGCTCCTGGGCAGCTACAGCACGAAGGTTTGTTACTTCTACGGGGGTGGCTGCGCGCTCGGCTACGGTACGTGGCAGTACGAGCTCATCGGAGCGGCGGGCAAGAAGAACGTTGCGGACAAGAACCATCCCAAGGCGAGCTCGGTCGTAGATCGTCCGTTCACCACGACAAAGACGTTCATGTACTTCAATACGGCAACCGGGTCTAATCCCAAATACACGAACGTCGCCGAGCGCTGGCCGTGGACTACTGGAACCGTGACGGTAAAAGCCACCGGCCGCGGGCAGCACGATACCTTCGTTCGCCGTGAAGGCTTCGACAACCGCGATCCAGCTGGCGTCGGGACGCTTCAGCTCGTGAGCCCGGTTGTCACGCAATGGCTCGGGGGTACCCCCGCTTCAATGTCCGAGACCGGCGGTGTCGCGATCATGCAGATCCGGTTTGTTCCGGAACCCGGAGTGTTCGCAAGCCTGATCTGCGGTATAGCGCTCCTGATGGTGCTCAAGCGGTACCACGCCTGAGCTTGATCGCGAGCAAGGCTCGCTGCAGGTTCGTCGGAAAGATTGCATTCTGCAATCTGAATGCACCTTGGCGTCGGCTCCCCCGTCTTCGAGTCGGGTGAACTACCATACACAATTACGAGTCAATTTCGAGGCCGGAGGTACAGACCGCAGCGGATCAAGCCCTACTCGTATTCACCCGATGAAAGGGGTCGAGGGAAGGAGCCGCGCCAAGGGTGGATCGCCCCGCACGTATACTTGTCGTCGACGATACGCCCGACAACGTCCGTCTCCTGCAATTGGATTTGGAGGACGCCGGCTACGAGGTCGTCTGCGCGACGAATGGCGTCGATGCCCTCGAGTGCGCGGCCAGCGAGAATATCGATGTCATCTTGATGGACTCCATGATGCCGGTGATGGATGGTGTCACGGCGCTTCGCGAACTCAAGGCCACTCCGGAGCTTGCTGCGATTCCGGTTGTGATGGTGACGGCAAAATTCACTGAAGACGACGTGATCGAGGGGTTGGACGCCGGCGCACACGACTACATTACAAAGCCCTACAACCGCCTCCAATTGCTCGCGCGGGTCCGCTCCGCGATACGAATCAAAGAGTCGCACGACGTAGTGCAACAATTGAACCTGAGTCTCGAAGAGGCGAGGGAACAGGCCGAGCGGGAAGCTCGCTTCAAGAGCGAGTTTCTGTCAAGCATGAGCCACGAGATCCGCACCCCACTCAACGGCATTGTCGGCATGTCTGAGTTGCTGAGCAAGACTGAGCTGACCGCGTCTCAGGTCGAGTTTACCGACACGATTCAAAGCTGTAGCGCGGCGCTGTTGATGCTGATCAATGACATTCTGGATCACCAGAAGATCGAAGCTGGCAAAATAGAACTGGAAGAGATCGATTTCGATCTGCGTCGCTGCATCGAAGAGGTCTGCGACATCGAACGATCTCGTCTGATTGAGCGCGATCTTTCGATCGCGCTGCTGATCGAGCACGATGTGCCGATCGAAGTCCGAGGGGATCCAGGGCGGTTGCGTCAGATCGTGCTCAACCTGGTGAACAATGCCATCAAGTTTACCGCGGAAGGTGGCGTCTCGATCGTGTTGGCTCGTGCAGCTGCGGGGACGGATCGCATTCGCTTCGAGGTCGTGGACACGGGAATCGGCATTCCGGAAGAGGCCCGGGAACGGTTGTTTCGGAGTTTTTCCCAGGTCAATGCCTCGACGACTCGCAAGTACGGCGGAACGGGTCTGGGCCTGTTGATCTGCAAAAAACTCGTGGAATTGATGGACGGTGAGATCGGAGTCGAGAGCGTCGAGGGGGAGGGGGCGACTTTTTACTTCGAACTTCCGTTCCGTCTGCCTGACGATGCCGCATCCGTTCGCGGAAAAACATTTCCCAGCATCGCGGGGGTGCGGGCCTGGGTCGTGGGTGGGCGTGAACCCGTAGGTGAGATGCTGGCCCGGGATCTCGAAAGCTGGAAGGTCGATGCCAGTTTCGTTGGAATGGGCCAGGAGGTCCTGCGCGGTGTCGCCGCCCTGGCTTCGGACACAGACCAGCGAGTTGTCGTGCTCGTCGATCAAGCCGTCGAAGACATCCGGCCCGACGCGTTGGTCGCGTCGCTCCGGAAGTTGCGGGATGTTTCTCTCGTCTCGCGAGCACGCCCATGAGTGGAGACGGGCGCCGGGTCCAGGATATGGGCTTCGATGCTTATCTCGCAAGCCCGGTGAAGCGAAAGCAACTCCACGACGTGGTTTCGATGGTGCTTGGGGAAACCGGAATGGACGCGGCGACGGGCAGGCGCGAACTCGTGACCCGACATCTGGCCGCCGATCAACGCCGCTCACCCGCGCGAATCCTGCTGGCCGAGGACAATCGCGTCAATCAACGGGTTGCTGTGCGCATGCTCGAAAAGCTCGGCTACAGCTGTGAGATCGCCAGCGACGGACTTGCGGCGGTTAGCGCAATCGAGACCGGCGAATACGATGTGGTGTTGATGGACTGTCAAATGCCCGAGATGGATGGGTTCGAAGCGACTGCGGCGATCCGGGCCATGGAGGGCGACCGCGGCAAAATGAAGATCATCGCGATGACCGCGAACGCAGTCGCCGGGGATCGCGAGCGTTGTCTCGAGGCCGGGATGGACCAGTATCTGGCAAAGCCCGTGACCCTCGATAGCCTGCGCGATGCGTTGTTTCGGGCACTCCTGCCTGGCGGCGACTGAGTCGAGGCACTCCCCGGCTGAAATGCGGAGATGAGTGTCCTAGTCTCGGGATGCAATGCCCGACTCTGACACTCGCTGGTGGGCCACGGATCCGTGGATTGCATTCGCCTCGGGCTTTGCGGTCTTCTTGCTTTTCTGTGGAATCGAAACGCTGGTCGAGTTCGACGGCTACTTCGTCAAGTACAACATGGCCGCGCGGCAATATCTCGACGGCAACCTGCCCATCGTTCGTCTGACGGATTTGAGCCCACTCTATTTTCAACTCTGTGTGCTCGCCGAGCGATGGTTCCCCGGCCCTGTTCTGGCAGTGGATTCAGTCGGTTGGGTGCAGCGAGCCGCCGTGTCAGCCAGCGCAGGCCTTCTCTATCTCATCTTGGTTCCGCGTCTGTCGCGAGCCTGGGCACTGGCAGGGGTGTTGATTTTTGCCTTCGAACCCCACGTGTTGGTGTACGTGCGAATTTATGAGCCAGAGATCGTGCTCGTTTTCTTTTTACTCGGTTGTATCGCTGCAGCCGATCGACGATCACTCCGGAGCGCACTCTGGGCCGGGGTCTTTGCGGGCTGCGCCATTGCGACTCGACCTACCTTTCTGCCGCTCTTCGTACTGCTCGGGCCCGTATCCTATGGGTTGCGTGGCAATCGGGGACGGGGACTCCTGACGAGATCAGCCGCGTTTCTCTTGCCGGTGATATTGTGTGGGATCCTGCTCGGATTGCGGGCAGAGAGGGTTACCGGCGACTGGTCGAGTCCCGTAATGAACCCGGGCACCGTGTTCTTCGAAGGGAATCATCCTCTTTCTCGGGGAATCAGTGCCGAATATCCGCCCATCGTCGCGAGCATGATCGAGGTGGATCGCAGTGTTCCTGTTCCCGACGAAGCGCACGTTCGCTATCGCGGTATCGCCAGAATTGAACTCGAGCGAAACCCCAGCATTGAGGATGTCAATGCGTTCTGGGCAGGCAAAGCACTGTCGTTCATTCGCGCAGAACCCGTTCGCTACGTCAAGGGTTTGGCGGACAAAGCTTTGAGGATCTTCCGGGATTATCGCTGGCACGATATCGAAAATGCCGACAGCTATGCGTCGACTCTCCCGAATCTCGATGGGTTCTTTGCTGCGCTTTGCAGTTTTGCCCTGGTTGGCATGGTGTGGGAACTCCGGCGTTGGCGAGTGAACTTGTTTTTCTATGCCTATGTCCTCGCGCAGATCGGAGTGATGCTGATTTTCTATGTTTCGGCGCGGCAACAGATCGTCACCGTGCCGCCACTGATTTTCTTTGCGGCAGCGGCTGGGCGATCGCTGTTGCAGCTCCGAAGCAAGGCGATCCCGTGGTTGGTTGTGATCGTGCCACTCTTCGTTGTGTTGCTGAGGAATGGTGAAATGGTGCGGGACGAGCTCCATATGATCGCCGGGAGGTTGAAGGCACACGAGATCGCGCGAGAAATTAAAGAACGTACGTCGTCCACGATGCTGGCGTCGCAGCCCGAACTCGTTGCCCAGATGTTGGCCGCGGCAAGTTGGCTCTCGCGCGAAATCACTCCTGGAAATGTCGGCCAGGAGGATGAAAGCTCGCTGATGGCGGCAGTGCGCGTGCTCGGCCAGAAGCACGATCGAGATTTCTTTGACGAATTTGATCTGGCGGTGCTCGAAGTCGAGGCGGGGGCTCTTGCCGACGCGCAACTGCGCCTCGAGGGCCTGGTCGAGACCGGCCGGCTCGCTTACCGCGGTCACCAGCAGGCTTCTGATCCGCTCTTCTATCTGGGACGAATCGCGGGACTGCAGGGACGCAGCGAGGAAGCGGTCGAAATCTTGCATCGGGCTCTCGAGCGAACACCCGGCGATCCCTATGTGCTGGCGGAGTTGATGGTGCTCGGAGGCGAGCCCAAGTATCGCGCGATGATTCAGCGCTACTACAGCGTCTCTGACGCGCAGCTGTTGTTGGGGGAGTCCTACTTGATTCACGATCGTGCCGATCAGGCGATCGTCGAATTGAAGGCCCTGTTGCGGCATTTGCCTCGATCACGTCGTGCTGGCGTGGCCTTGGCAGTGGCCTATGGGAAGGCGGGCAAGCTCGAAGAGGGGGTAGAGGTTTATCGTGACGTCCTGAAGATCAGTTCAACGCCGGTGATCTGGAATGAAGGCGTGAGCGAACTCTACAGGCACTGGGCTGCGAGTCGGCAGGACGACCTCGAAGTTCAACTCGATGCTGCAAGAATTTTGTATTTTCACGGTCGCTTTCGGGAGGCGTTGGAGATGTTACGCGCGACTGACTCCCAAAACGACCCGATACTGGACATGATCTATAAAATTCGCACCACCTTGTCGCAGGTCCCGGTACCGACCCATTGATCGCGGTTCAGTCGCGGATGGACTCAGGTGCGCCCGGTGACGGCGTAGCGCAGAGCAAGCTCAACAGAAAGGGACGGAGCCGTTCCGCGACCAGGGCGTGTCCGCGTTCGTTGGGATGTTGATCCAACGACGATACCCAGTAGTTCGGCGCGTAGCGTCCCATGAAATCCGGCAACAGGTTGTAGACCGGGAAGTCGTTGTCCCGAGCGAAGGCGACCACATGATCGGTGATGGCCTGGAACGGATAGGATTCGTCGAGTTGGACCAGCATCGGAAACACGACCAGGCCCACCCGAGTCCCGCGTGCCCTGGCAAGGTCTCTCAAGTTCAACAGATTGGCCTGGGCCTTTCGCCACTCCGAAGTCTGATGCTCCACCCCGAAATATGAAGCTTGAAACCGCTCGGCATATAGAGAGGCGACTCTCTCCCGGTCTTTCATGCCCCGATACAACCGATACAAATACGAAAAGCGATAGCGGACGGAGCGCTGATTGGCCTGCGTGATCTCCTCGCGTATTCGGTCGAAAAACTCGGGAATGGACGCGGTTCGCGTGCCATCCCGGAGAAAGAAGACGATCACGAGAAGGTCGGGATCAAACTCTTCCGCGGTGGCTTGCCAAACTCGCAGCCACTCGTCCGTTAGACTGCCGGGAAGACCGCCGTTTAGAATGTCAACCCCGTCCGGGGCCGATGGGATTTGAGATGCGGTCAAGTCGCGCTCGAGCAGTTCGGGGAAGATCTTCGCATCGTCTTTGACTCCTTGCCCGAAGGTGAAGGAGTCGCCGACCATCAGAATGCGTTTTCGGCCTGGGGGTTTGGGCGAAGGATATTCTCGGTCGCGCAGGTTCCAATGGTTGCGTCGATAGGCAAAGGTTTCACTCGCCTTTTGTTCGGCCACCAGCCGCTCGTACCAGGGAGCCTGCCAGAGTATTCGCGCACCCACCTCACAGATCCCCGCTCCAAGGACGAGACCGAACAGCACGAGTGCCATGCGTTTCACCAGCATCGAATCCGCCGAAGGCACCCTGAAGCAGAGGTGTGGGTCGAGTTGTATTGCGAGGGCATCGCCGTCATGAGATCACTCGGCTGGATCCGTTTCGGGAGCTTCGGAGTCCAGATACCCGAGCAGTTTTAGTTGCTCAACGAGTGCATCGGAGAGCTTGGGCATCGCATGCGCGGGTGGAAACGATTGTTTGCGTTCTACCAGCAAGCGATGCAGCTGTTTCGATTCGGCGATCAAGTCCTCTTCCCACTCCGAGATGTGGCCATCTACCGGGTTGCCGAGTCCTTCGAAGCGATCGATACGCAAATCGTAGGTCCAGGCCCTCCCCGAGTCGTTGTCCAAGAGTAGCTTGTTGGTTACGCCACGAAATGTCGTGATGTTGCGACCGAGGGTATTGAGTTCACTGATCGCGAGCTTGCTCATGACATTGGAATCGCGGTTGATGAGCGGAACGAGGCTGCGCCCCATGGGTTGCGAAGAGGCGGCTAAGCCAGATAGATCGAGCAGGGTAGGGAAGATGTCGGTAATACTGGTCGAAGCCTCGACCCGGGTACCGGCCGGAATCTTTTTTGGATACCAGAGAATCATTGGGATGCGAATGACTTCGTCGTAGAGCGTGAAGCGGTGACCCTTGCCCTCGTGCTCGAAGAACTCTTCCCCGTGATCGGACACGAGCGCCACGATGGTATTGTCCATCAAGTCGCCGGCTGCGAGATCGTCGAGAATCTTTCCGATGTGGTGGTCCGTCCAGGCGATCTCTCCGTCGTAAAGGGCGAGGATGTGATCGAGATCGGCGCGGGACATGCGCGGATTTACCGCTGGATTGCGAAAGAAGTTCTCGCCGCTGAGAGTGCCTTGATAGCCGGGGTCGAACATCGTGTCGTAGGGCGGTGGGGGCACGAAGTCAAAGTGCACGTCCCATAGATGAACGAACATGAAGAATGGCGCTTGGGGGTCGTCGTTCTGGTAATTGGCCAGCCATTGCTTGACCTGCGCTACGACCCGAGGGTTCGTCACGTCGCGATGGGAAGCGTCGACGATCTCGGCGGTGTCGAGATTTCCGGAATCCAGGGCGACTTGTTTGCTCTGATCCGCGTAGGAGGAGCAGTCGATGTAGCGCTCGAAGCCCTGGGCGAGTCCAAAGGTTGGATGAAGAAACGGACCCGCGAAGAATCCAACCGTCCGATAACCGAGCTCGCGGAAGCGTTCGGCCAGGGTGAGGCGGCTGTTGTCCAGGCGCCGGTTCGAGTCGTCACAGCCGTGCACGCTGTCCGATAGACCGGTAAACAGCGCCGCGTGTGCGGGCAGGGTCCACGAGCTGCTGCTCACAGCGTTCGCGAAGATTGCCCCACCCGCGGCGAGTTTGTCTATTCGCGGGCTGGTGTTCTTCGGGTATCCGTAGGCCCCCAGGTGATCGGGGCGCAAGGAGTCTACCGAGATCAATACGACATTGGGCGGCTCACTCTCGGATGTGTCCTCTCGAGCGCAAGAAGAAGAAATCGCGCAGGTAAAGGCTACGGCAAACACGAGGTTGCGGGACGCGTGGAATATTCGGTGTGAGATCATCTCTCTATGTCTCGTCATCTAATCATCTCTTCGCCGCTATACCACTACGCAGACCCTCGGCAGCCGATACTAGCCAGCCGGATTTCACGCTGCCATGAATCGGAGGCGTGGTACGGGACGGACAGGACCCGGTCGGATCGGTACGGCGGGACTTGCGCTAGCGTTGCGGACGAGTCGAGGTGTCCAAGGCGCCGCTGGCTCGGAAGACTCAGGAAACAGCTTCGCCGGGTCTGCGAATTAATGTGATCAATGAGTCGTCCCACTGTCGGAGGTAAAAAACATGACTCGTCGCGCACTGATGTTGGTTGCCATCTCTCTGCTGACCGCGGCCCTGCTGATTCCCTCTTTGGCATCCGCGCAGTACCGAGAGTTTTCGGGTCGAATCGACATGGTGAAGAAGAAGAAGTTCATCGTCGACAACCGACAGGGGGACAAGGTTTCGTTCGTCTTTATCGCGGAAACGGAAGTCACAGGCATCAAGAAGTCGGTCAAGAAGATCAAGAAGGGAGATTGGGTGACGGTTTCGTGGAAGTTCGTGGATAATCCGCGCAAGGCCTACAAGATTGTCGTCAATTCTCCGAGGGAAGAAGACCATTGAGTTCCTCCCGACCACTCAGCACTTTCGAGTTTTGCGATGAACAGGTCTGATCCCTCACCCCCGCTGCGGCCCGACCAGTTCGACCGCTATCGCAGGCATTTGAGCCTGCCGGAGATGGGTCTCGAGGGTCAGCAAAAGCTGCTCGAATCCAATGTGCTGTTGATCGGTGCGGGTGGGCTTGGATGTCCGCTTGCGTTGTATCTCGCCGCCGCCGGAGTTGGGCACCTGGGCCTCATCGACGACGATGTGGTCGAAGCCTCCAATCTCCAACGACAAGTTCTCTACCAGACCCGCGACGTGGGGCGTTCGAAAGTCGAAGTCGCCAAAGAGCGAATTGTCGCGCTGAACCCAGACGTCGAAGTCACGACGTATCATGAACGACTGACCTCCGAGAACGCGCTCGAGATCTTCGCAGCGTACGACGTCATCGTTGACGGCACCGACAACTTCCCGACCCGCTACCTGAGCAACGACGCCTGCGTGTTGCTCGGCAAGCCCAATGTCTACGGCTCGATCTTTCGCTTCGAGGGACAGGCTTCGGTTTTCGACGCGCGCACTGGGCCGTGTTATCGCTGCTTGTTCCCCGAGCCGCCGCCGGCGGGATCGGTTCCTTCCTGTGCCGAAGGGGGAGTGCTGGGGGTTTTGCCGGGGATCATCGCCACGATTCAAGCGACCGAAACGATCAAGCTGATCGTGGGGAGCGGCAAGTCGCTATCCGGCAGGTTGCTGTTGTATGACGCCCTCGCGATGGAATTCAACGAATTTCAATTGAAGAAGGATCCCGATTGCCCGGTCTGCGGCGTGGCTCCGTCGATTGTGGAGTTGATCGACTACCAGGGCTTCTGCGGTCTTCCAAACCTCGACGAAACGCCAGCGGTGCGCGGCGTCAGCGCAGCCCAGGTCGCGGCGCGCCTCGAGGCCAAGGAAGATTTTCTCCTGCTCGACGTGCGCGACGACGACGAGTTTGAGCGGGCCCGGATCGAGGGTTCAAAGCTCGTTCCCCTCGACCAATTGGAGGCCCGGCTCCCGGAGTTGCTCGAATGGAAGTCGAGCCCGATCGTCGTCCATTGTCATTTGGGCGGGCGCAGCGAAAAGGCGTGTCGTTTGTTGATGGAGCGGGGGTTCGACTCCGTCGAAAACATGGAAGGTGGTATCGACGCCTGGTCACTCACCATCGATCCGAAAGTTTCACGTTACTAGTATCGAGTTCTCAGGGAGAGCAAGTTCCGATGGCCAAGTCCATAATTCCGAATCCCCTCGAACGAAGGCATCTGGTCGAGAAAGATCTCGACGCGATCGCAGCGTCGAAGATCGCAGACGCCTACCTCGAGGAGGGACGCAAGCTCGAGGCGATCGACTTTCTCGCCAAGGCCAACGATAGCGAGAGACTCCGGGCGATTGCCGAGGAAGCAATCGCCGACGGGGATACCTTCTTGCTGCAGTCGGTCACGCAACTCATGGGCGAGGATCCCGACCGAGCGACCTGGCAGCGTTGCGCAGACGCGGCGGAAGCCGCAGGCAAGGAGCGCTACGCCGCCACGGCCCGCAGAAACGCGGTGCGCAGCGAAGCCTAGCAGTGCTCGATGAGCACATTCGCATTGAAAACGCGCGCTCACACAATCTGCAGGGTGTCAGCTGCCAGATCCCATTGGGACAGCTCACCGTCGTTACGGGTGTTTCCGGTTCCGGAAAATCGACCCTGGCTTTCGACACCCTGTACGCCGAAGGTCAGCGACGCTACGTCACGTCACTGTCGACGTACGCCCGTCAGTTTCTCGAGCGACTTCCCCGCCCCGAAGTCGACTTCATTTCGAATCTACCTCCGGCGATTGCCATCGAACAGGCAAAGCGGGTTCAGAACGCCCGCTCGACGGTTGGAACCGCGAGCGAGATTGTGGATCTACTGCGGCTACTGTTTTCGAAGATCGGAGAAACCCGTTGCCTCGACTGTGATCTTCCCGCGCGACCGGGGGGTGTGGTCCCGGTCTCGGAACGAATTCTCGCGCGTCACGAGGGCGAGCGCCTGATCATTGCGGCGCCACTGTTGGCGTTGAAGAAAGAGACATTTCGAGAGCGCCGGGATCGTCTGCTCGCATCGGGTTTCACGCGCATCGTGGCGCCTGAGGGTGACGTGCTCGAGGTCTCCGAACTCACCCTGAAGTCGTTGAAGGCCCATTGGAGCCAGGCTCTGTTGTTGATTGACCGCCTGGTTCCCAAGTCGGGCGCTGAACGTGTGCGCCTGGTCGAATCCGTAGCCTCGGCATTTCGCGAGGGAGGCGGTCAGGTCATCGTCTTCCGGCCGGGTGAATCTCGCTCGAGCTTCCGGCAGGGCTTCGCCTGTGATCGCTGTGGCATGGAATTCATGGAGCCCACCCCGGCGCTCTTCTCCTTCAACAACCCGCTGGGCGCGTGCGACGCGTGCAGTGGCTTTGGGCGTACCGCCGAACTGGATTGGGAACGTGTGGTTCCGAACAGCCGGCGCAGCATTGAAAACGGCGCGATTGCTCCGTTCGCCACCCCGAGCGGCAAAGGGATGCAACGCGATCTCCTGGAGGCTTGCGAAGCGCTGGGGATCCCGGTCGATCAACCATTCTCGGAGCTCGACGAAGACCAGCGCACCCGGGTGTTCGAAGGAGACGACGATGTGGATTGGTATGGCGTGCGCGGATACTTCGATTGGCTCGAAGGGCGCCGGTACCGGGTGCAGGCCCGCACCCAGATCGCTCGCTACCGGCGCTATGAAACTTGTCAGAAGTGCGCGGGAACGCGTATTTCAATCGCAGCCCATCGGGTCGTGTTGGGGGGGCAGAACATTGGCGACGTATCTCGTCTCTCCATCTCGGGGCTGATCGAGTGGCTGGATGTGCTCCCGTTGTCGAGTCATCAGCAGGAAATGGTCGGACGAGTTCTCGAACTGTTGACGGCACGACTGGCGACCAGCGAGGCCGTTGGCCTCGGCTACATGAATCTCGATCGACAACTGCGAACGCTTTCGGGGGGCGAGGCGCAGCGAATCCAGCTCGCGACCGCGCTCGGCGGGAGCCTCACCTCCGTGCTCTACGTGCTGGATGAACCGTCGATCGGCCTGCACCCGCGAGACATGTTGCAGTTGCTCAGTGTGCTGCGTTCCATTCGCGATCAGGGCAATACCGTAGTGGTGGTCGAGCACGCCCTGGAAATTGTCAGAGCCGCGGATCACGTGATCGACCTGGGTCCCGGGGGAGGCCGCGAGGGTGGTGTGTTGGTGGTCGAGGGAACCGTGGCGCAGGTAGCCGCGCATGCGAAGTCGTGGACCGGCCGCGCACTGCGGGGAGAGTTTTCGGGCAAGGCTGGCGAGGGTTTTGGCGCCGACTTCGAAACTTCGCTGACGATCGTGGGGGCGAGCGAACACAATCTCGCCGGGATTGATGTCGTCGTTCCGCTGGGTGCCCTCGTCGCGGTCACCGGGGTTTCCGGTGCGGGCAAGTCGACCCTGGTGCATTCGGTGTTGGTCGGCAACCTGGTGCGCGGCTTGCCAGCGGGAGCGGTGACGGGCGGTGACAGCCGCAACATCGAGCGCGGAGCTTGTGAGCGGATCGAAGGGCTCGAGCATCTCGACCGCGTCGTGGTCGTGGGACAGAGCGCTGTGAGTCGCAGTCCCCGATCCAATCCGGCCACGGTCTCGAAGGCATTCGAGGGAATTCGCAAGGCGTTCGCCGGAACCCGCGCGGCGAAAGCGGAGGGCATCGGCCCAGGCTGGTTCTCTTTCAACGTGGTGGGTGGCCGCTGTGATGAGTGCGAAGGAACCGGGGTCGTGGTGATCGACATGCAGTTTCTGGACGATGTTCGGGTGCCGTGCGAGGCGTGCGCGGGATTGCGCTACCGCGCGGAAGTGCTCGAATTGCAGTATGCGGGTCGATCCATCGCTGAAGTGTTGGCGCTTTCCCTCGACGAGGCTGTGGAGGTATTTGGCGATCACCCCAAGATCATCAGCTGCCTGGAACCGATGATCCGGGTCGGGTTGGGTTACCTGTCGCTGGGTCAGCCCCTCTCCACGCTCTCCGGTGGAGAACATCAGAGGATGCGCCTGGCCCTGGCTCTCGCCCAAGGTGCGGACCGAACCCTCTACGTGCTCGACGAACCCACCACGGGGTTGCATCCCCGGGATGTCGATGTGCTGATGAGTTGCCTACGCGAGCTGATCGACGCGGGGGGCAGTGTCGTCGTAGTCGAGCACAATCTCGAAGTGATCGTGAAAGCCGACCACATCATCGATCTCGGGCCAGAGGGTGGCCCCGGAGGGGGCATGCTGGTCGCCCAGGGTTCGCCGCAAGCTGTCGCCCGCACCCAAGAGTCCCACACGGGCCAAGCGCTGAGGGGAATTCTCATGCCCGATTCGCCGTTGGCCGATGACACACGGGATGGCTACCGCTCCCGATAAACTAGATTCTGATGAAATCCTTCCCGCGGCTGGGGCCGCAGTCCCGCTGGGTCGCTTTGCCGACTCGCTCGAGCATGTCGCCTCGCAGCTCCGGCACAACGGTGCCATGGCGCTGGTGGTCGTCGACGGCGAACTGCTCGCGGAGATCGAACGCCGATTCGGAGTCGACGTGCATCGGATTGCGACCGAGCGTCTGGCCGCCCTGGTCATGGAAGCCTGCAACGCTTGTCTCGAGCCGGATGATCTGGTGGTCTGGGGCGGGGTGGGGGCAGATGAAATCTTTGTGTTTTTGTTTCGCCCGCGCTCCGATGATCGATTCTATCGGGAGACGCTGAGCAAAATCGCGAGGACGATTGCCGCGAGTATTGCGTCTGCCGGCAATCGGATCGTCTATCCGTATCTTCGCGAAATGCCGAGTATTCCGATCGGCTCCTCCGTCACGATTCACAATCCGGGCGTCAGCGAAGAGCGACAGATTCGCGAAACCCTCGATCACGCCCGGGCAGATGCCGAACTCAACGCGCGAATCGAAAGCCGCGCCCGAGCGCAGAGTTTTCTGGATCTGGTACTCGCCGAAGATGTGACGACGCTATACGAACCGATCGTCAATGTGACGACCCGCGAGGCCATCGGCTACGAGGCGCTGTCCCGGGGACCCTGGGATTCGAAGCTCCACGCTCCAGATGTCTTGTTCGAGATGGGGGAAAGGACCGGGTTGATCTTCGAACTCGATTGCCTCTGTCGTCGCAAGGCGCTGCGCGGCGCGCGTGGGCTGCAACCCGGCAAGCTGTTGTTTTTGAACTGTCTACCGACCGCGATCCACGATCCCGCCTTCCGGGGCGACGTACTCAAGCAGACCCTCGAAGAACTCCGCTTGCGGCCGAGCGACGTGGTCTTCGAAATCTCGGAAAAAGAATCGATCCACAACTTCGAAATCTTTCGCGAAGCGCGGGACTACTACGGCGAACTGGGTTTCAAGGTTGCACTCGACGACACCGGTGTCGCCTATGGGAGCCTGGAGGCCATCATGGAGTTGTCTCCCGACTTCATCAAAGTAGATCTGACGCTGATCCGCGGAATCGATACGGATCCGCCGCGCCAAGAACTGTTGCGCGCCCTCAATGCAGTCGCCGCTTCGATCAACGCCAGCGTCATCGCCGAGGGAATCGAGACGAGCGAGGAACTCGCAACCATTCACAATCTGGGCATCTCCTACGCCCAGGGGTATCTCTTCGGGCATCCCGCGCCCCTTCGAAAAGGCGTTTGACGACTAATTCGAGCGCCTCTGCCTGGCTGCGATTCCGACCAGGCCAAAGCTCAAGAGTATTGCAGTGCTGGGCTCGGGGCACTCGACCCCATTAAGTGTCTCTTAGGCTAGGTCATCAGTATGTCCGAATCTTGCTGACGGGAAACAGTCCAGCGAAATTATTCGGATGCGCCGCGCCGTAAACCTGGCGGCCGCACTCAAGGGCAAGAAGTGGGACCAGCTCGAGGCGTGGATACGCATCAATCCACCGTGGGTGAGCTATGTCGATCCGAAACTCTACGACGCGGATTCGCCCGGCTCGCCATATCTCAAGTACTTAGAGTCGTCCGGCGTGATCAAGGCAACCCTTTGCCGGGACATCGAAGAAGGGCAGACGAGTAAGGCGGGCCGGAAGCTACTGGAGGAAATAATCAACACAGCACTGTCCAATTCTACGCGGGTTGGCGTTGACCTTGAAGGAGACAGGCCACGCCAGCAAATCTTTGCAGGCTCACTTCTGGCCGCACTATGGCTGCAGTTCTTGAACAGCGTGACGGAAGAGCGGATCAGCACTTGTGCAATGTGCTCGACGTTGATTATCGATCCGCCGGCAGCGATTCACAGGCGCCGTGCTGAACTGAAGACTTGCTCCGCCACATGCCGCACGCGCCTAAGCCGCAGAAGGAAGGCAGAGAAGGCAGCAGCCACTTAGCCGCTGTGGCCGCAGCAGCAGCTAACAGCTGCCTAAATCCTTACCTCCAGAACTGCAGCTCAGTCTGCTGCCGGCGGTGCCTAGTTGCTGCTCTAGCTGCTGCTGAGGCCATGTAGACCGGCTGTGGCTGTGGTGGGCTGCGATGGCTGCGGCTGGAGTGGCTGCGGCAGAACAGGTTTGTTGTACGCCGGCGCCCACGCTGCCAGAGCCTCAGCCGGGCACTTTCCGGGCCTGAGTTGCAGCCGATGCGGTCAGGGCTTAGGTACTCTCTGAAGTCTGATCCCGAGCGCAGCCAACAGGGAGAGTCAGGGCATGTTGGAAACGGTGGGCGAATGGGCCGTCTTCTCGTGGGTGCTGTTCGCGTACATCTGCGCCTACGTAATAATCATGCTTACGGACATTGATACTCGTTTCCCTCTCTTCTTTCCGATTTTTTGGCTGGTTGTGATCGTGAGCGTCGTCAATTTCGCTTGGAAACAACGGAAAGCCTTTGTCGCCGTGATGCGGCAGCGCCCGCCCAAAAAGCTGAGCCGTCCCAGCTCAACCGGTGCTGCTGGCCTGCAGGGTCCGCTGAACAGTGCCCAGTCCACACTCGAGCTGCCCAGCAATGGCCCGCAGCGAATGTCCTCTGGAGTGCAGCCGCACCACTCGCCGCTGCTGTTTTGGTGTCAATGCTGGTGGCCGGCCAATGATGCTGCCACGCTTACGAGCGGCGGCGATTCCAGCAATGGTGCGGTCCCTGATTAGATCAGCTTCTAGTTCAGCGAAGATGCCGCACATGCTGAACATGGCCCGGCCCACCGCTGTACTGGTGTCGATTGACTCGCGCAGCGAAACCAACTCAATGCCGAGCTCGCTGAACTGTTCGCCCAGCCTTGCCAGGTGCAAAACTGATCTGGCTAGCCGATCCAGCCGAACAATGGCAACGCCTGAGATTTTATGGGCCACGGCAGCTTGCAGCAGCGCATCCAGTGCTGGCCGCTTGTCCTTTCTGCCCGATACGCCGCTGTCGACGAACTCGACAACCTCGACGCCACGCCGATCTGCATAGGCTCGCAGCTCGGTTAGCTGGGCCTCGACGTGCTGCTCGTTAGTTGAGACTCGCGCATAAATGCCTAGCGGTAGTGCTTTCTGTCTCGCCATCGGTGTCGCCTCCCGTTGGTGTATCGAAACTGTCTCTGCCAATCCGCCATCCAGGGCCTTGCAAGCTGCCGCACTGGCAGGCTTCCCGACTGGCCGAATTACTGTACCGCAACCGGAGAATTTCGATACATCTGTTGCTCCTATCAGCCACCGCCTAGAATGCCCTGTGCGGCCCTAATCAGCAGCCGCTGCTATTCGGACCCGGCTGCTGCAGTTATCCACATCAACCCTGGAGGTGCCGTGTGATTGCTAAACGTGGAAAGAATGTGAGACTGTCGGATGCTTCCGAGGTGTCGATTTTGGCGAAGGAGCCCGCATGAGTACGCAAGAGGACGACGCGCGATTGGCCGCGAATCGTGATGCTGTGGTCAAGCACCTGAAGGCCGAGCTGGGCGGTGACGTTCCAGTGCTGGAAATTCCCGGTCAAGGCGTGCGGTTCTTTCCAGCCGGGCTCGGCCAGCTCCTCATCATTTACGAATTGCTGTGGGATATTCCAGAACCGCAGCACCTCGTGGACCGGATCGACGCGCATGTGCTGCAACGCCTGCGCAATGGTCAGTCGGGTACGATGACTTCAACGGGAACTACCTTTGCCCCATAGCCGCTGCTGACTGAACTGAACCAGGAATATGAGCTGCACTGGCGCCACCGCTGCCACACAGCTGCTAGCGGTGGCGTTGCTGTGTCTGGCGGCTGCTGCCAGCTGGCGCTCGAGCTGCGGCACTGCAGTCCTGCGGCTGCCAGAGGCTTGCTGCTATATCGCCATGGGGTGGGGTGGTACCCCGCAAATTTCTGCGCCCGCAATATCATTACCTCCAGCATCAGCACAGATCAGCCTTCCAGCCCTGCTGCATCCCGCGCTGCGGCTGGTCCAGCTAAGCACAGCCAGCTTTGTCTGGCGTACGTCCAAAGCTGCCGCACCGTGGTGTTACACTGCGCTGCTTAGGGGTGAGGAGGGAGGCGCCAGGATGAGGTTTGCGCGTTCGGTGCGGGTGGGTGTGATCTGTGCGGCCGTGGCGGTACTGGTTGGATGCGGCAGTAGCGGGGGAGGCAGCGGCGACAAGGTTGAACTCTCGAACCCGCAGGGTGCCGTTAGTGCCGACCCGGGACTGCGAGGCGACTGCCAAGCGATTGGTTTCGAAGGCGCGTGGCTCCTCGTGGTCAGGCACAGCGGAGTTGACGCGGGTTCGCGGGGCTTCATCCGGGGAACCTTCCTGCCATCCGGTGCGGCGTTCACCTTTGACGGCATATTCAGCTCATCGGGGCCAGGATCAGGGCCGGGCTCTGGCTTGGGGCCCGACGAAATATCTGTAAGCGATTGCTACTCGTCCGGCAGCGATACGCAGCTGCGGATTGAGCTTTACGTCATCACAACCAGTGGCGAGCGTACCAACACCGTCAGCGACACGTTCAGCATCTGAAGAATGGCTGCACCCGTTCCTGCGCTGAGCTGCCGCAGCCAGCCAGCGCTCGAGCTGCGGCACTGAAGTCCTGCGGCTGTCAGCGGCTTGCTGCTAAATCGCCAGGGGGTGGGGGTACCCATCAAATTCGCTGGCTGCCCATATCATTACCTTCTGCTTCCACACAGATCAGCCATCCACTGTTGCTGTGTCCCGCGCTGCGGCTGGTCCAGCTAAGCACAGCCAGCTGGCGTCAGAAGCTGTCGCAGCGCAGTGTTACAATGCACTGCCTGGGGGCGAGTAAGGAGGCGATGATGACTGCTGCGCATTCGATGCGAGTCATTGTGCTTTGTGTGATCGTGGCGTTGCTGTTCGGATGCAGCAATGGCGGGGGAGGCAGCGGTGATAAGTTGGAGCTGTCGAACCCACGAGGGTCGATCAGTGCGGACATCTCGCTAATCAACCTCTGTGCCGGGTTCGGTTTTCCCTCGGCGTATGTATTCACCGCCGACTACGATGGCGACTTGAATGTCGGTGACCAGATTTTCGTCACCGCAACCTTCCTTCCGTCCGGTGGCACCCTCAATACACCCAAAATTATCGGGACTGACCCAACTACAGGCTCGTCCATTACGCCAAACGACGTCAGCGTCTTCGATTGCTATATCGCCCAGAGCGACACTACCCTGCGGGTTGAGGTCGACGTCATCAACTCAGCCGGGGTTCGGTCTAACACCGTCAGTGCCACGTTCAATATCTGAAAAGTGGCGGCAGTCGTCTGGTGCGGCTGCGTCTTAGCAGCCTCTGCTGTCTATCGCTGAAAAATGCTGGCACTGAACGCGGCATGAAACTGCCTTAAACTCCAGCAGCAGCAATTCAAGCCAAAGGAGGGCGCATGACGATTGAGCAGCGACTGGACCGACTCGAGCGGCAGAACAGAATCCTGAAAGGAGCAGGTGCTGCTTTGCTGCTGGCAGTGGTGGCAGTGGTGGCTGTTGCTGTCATGCATGCAAGCATGGGTGCAGGCATGGGTGCAGGCATGCATGCAGCTATCCCGGATGTTGTGAAGGCGCGGGCGTTTCATGTGATCGGGAAGAGCGGCAAGGTTCTTGTAAGAATAGAGTCCTTCCCTATCTCAGGTGAAGTCGGGCTAATCCACACGTTGAACGAGGCTGGGCACTTTCTCGTGGGACTTTCAGCATCTGATAACGGAGCGGGCCTTCTCATTACCGAAAACGGGAAGGGGCAGGAACTCGTGAAACTTGGAACGTCCACGGGCGGCGAGGGCACAGTCACCACGCTGAACGGGAAGGGGCAGGAACTCGTGAAGCTTGGAGTGACCACGGGCGGCGAGGGAACGGTCACCACCATGAACGGAAAGGGGCAGGGACTCGTGGCGCTTGGAGTGTCCACGGGCGGCCTGGGCGCGGTCGTCACCAAGAACGGGAAGGGGCAGGAACTTGTAAAGCTTGGAGTGACCGTGGATGGCGAGGGCATGGTCATCACCATGAACGGGAAGGGGCAGGATCTCGTGACGCTTGGAGCGTCCACCGATGGTCTGGGCCTAGTAACCGCATACGATCCAAGCGGGAGACGTGGCTACGGGCAGCTCAGTCCCCGCAAGTAAACCCACCACTGCAGCATCCCAGCGCCAGCGGGAGCAGCAGGGCAGGGTTGCTCTAGTGATACGTACCGAAGGAGCAAGCACATGATAGGTCGTCATGTCCTGAAGAAGACGTTCCAGCTTAGTGGCGGCGCTGGCTGGCCATGTCCTTCATGCGGTCAAGGCGTGCTTAGGCTAGTTGAGGAGTCATTCCACTTCAAAGACCGAAGCGAGTTTGACCCCGACTGGACGGAGGGGACAGTCGATTACGTGTACGCATGCTTGTTCCGCTGCGGAAATGACAGGTGTCGCGAGACAGTATCGAGTGCTGGTGTCGGCGGATTAGAGCAGGAGGTCTCCCAATTTGAGAACGAACGTCCCGAAGTTGAATATGTGAACTACTTTGCGCCACGGTTCTTTGAGCCACCGCTGAGGATTATCGAGATCCCAAAATCCTGCCCCGAGACTGTCTCGGAACCACTTGAAGAGTCCTTTCGATTGCTATTCGCCTCTCCCCGTGCTGCGGTCAACAGCATCCGAATCGCAATGGAAAAGCTACTTACCGCGCTCAATGTCAAGAGTTTTTCGATTCGCGGGGGCAAGCGCAGATCCATCACCCTTCATAACAGAATTGACTTGATGCCTAAGAAGTATTTGGAACTCAGAAAATACGTCCTTGCTAGCAAGTGGCTCGGAAACGCCGGCAGCCATGGTCGCGACAACGTCACGCTCGATGATGTTCTCGATGCGTACGAAATGACGGAGCACGTTCTCCAGGAGATCTACGCACCAAAGCAAAAGAAAGTCACGGCCATCGCCAAAAAGATCAATAAGAAGAAAGGCCCGACGAGGTAGCGGCAATTCGAGAGCCCGGCGCTGGCCTGTGTGTTGTTATCGAGCTGCTTGAGCGGGAAGAACCCGCAGCCACTGCCTCAGCGGCCAGGCCCGGCTGCAACCATGGGCTGCGGCTGCAGCAGGGCAGGCCTGCTCTAATTCAACCGCCTGCGCCTGGCTGCGAGTCCCACTAGACCGATGACCTTCGAAAGGCGCATATTGAGGGAGGGCTACGCACGTGAATCGATCAGTCAGCGTGTTTCACGTCGAACTTTCGCCGATTATTGAACCACAGGACAGCTGTACTGATCGATAGCGCAATGATCAGAAGACCTTCGCTTCCCAGCGTGGCAACGTTAGGGACTTGGAAGCAGGGTTCACTTTCTATGTGAACCGGCCATGACACGGCGGGGAGTAAATTCGCGTCGTAAACAATTGGGGTGGACGCCGACACCGTACCGGATGTTTCGTAGCAATTGCCGCCGCTCCAAAATGAATTATAGGCGAAGTTTGGGCTAACTGAAGCGTTCAGATCCGTAACAAACAGATCGGATCCACGAGTTTCGCTTCCTCCCTGAGCGTAGTTGACGGTTGCCTCGACCTGCGGAAACTCTCCTGACGGACAACCTGTGCTGGCATAGTAAAGAGTCCCACTCCTTGCATAGACACTCTGGGAAACATTGTCGAATGTGACATAAACTATGGCTCCGTCGATGTCGAACCATGATGATACGTACTCAGAATTTGTTGAGCCTCTCTCCGGTCGTCCAATCCTGTTACCAGCATCGTCAACGATTGCCAGGCACTCAACATCTGTGACGGTTTGTGCGAACACTACGGACGGTAGGAGAAGTACCAAGATCACTAGGGCATGGACGGCGAATCGCATTTTGAACCTCCAGAATTGACGAATCCCTTTAGAATTAGCAGGCCCGCTGGTGGGTTGCTCTACTTCAAGCGTCTGCGCCTGGCCACGATTCCTACTAGGGCCGCCGTAGCGCGAGTCGCGCTGTCTCCAGTAAATCGTGGCTCCGAGGAGAGTGAGCAAAATTGCGATGCCGACACGGCTACCGCTCACGAAAAGTGCCGCTCTGGA
>JADFNE010000057.1 GCA_022563535.1 Myxococcales bacterium | reverse complement strand
TTGGAACACAATTTTGTGCATTCATACGTTAAAATGTGTCGAATCCGCTTCTGCTACTTGGCGGTGTGATGTGGAACCCCTCTTAAATCACCTATGCCCCGAAGAGTGGAAGCGTGGCTGAGCGAACCGGATAGGCAGAGGAAGTCCAAGCGGGCTTTTGGGTCCGAGAATCCCCGATTATGACCATTCCACGGGGGATTTCAGTCCGTAGGCGGAAGTCTCTATCGGTAACACATCTACAGGTTCGATGAGGTGGCTGACGCGAGACGGGGTGAACGCAAAATACGCGGCATTTTCCAGGCGTTGCAGTCGGAGACCAGAATATTCTGGAATGCTGACCCGCGCTTCTTGTACGATCGGTGTAGGCTCTGACTGTGATTCACACCATCGGGACGGAAGGGATAAATGACAATGATCAAAAGTATCTGGACTTGGATTGGACTCCTCTCACTGGCCATCGTGACGACGGCCTGCGGCGGAAGCAGCGGTTCGGGAGGTAGCGATGAGGTAATGACCCTGATCTTCGACGGCTCACCGGTAATCAGTGGATCTGGTACAACCCGTGGAGCAGGAAACTCCTGTGGAACTTTTCTTTCGACGGGTAGCGATCCGGTGACCATCAATCAGATCGCGGTCCTGAACGACATGGGTGCCGACGGCAACGTCAAATTCTTGATTTTCAATCACGATTCCGGCGAGACTCGAGTCTTCGAAAGTGCCCCCAAATCGTTCCCGGTTGCGATTGATGACGAAATCACTTGGAAGAACTCTGATCCGATGTCGTTTGTTCTGGAGGCCAATACCCAGTACGACATCGGAGGAATCGCAGATGTCGCGGCCCGCTGGGGACTCGATCCCACGAGCCGAACGGAAAACGGAATTACAAGTATTGTGGGAAATCCGAACTTCAATGACTTCGCAGATCCTACATCGAGCGCGCACGCGGGAAATATTTGCGCCATCCAGCTATTCCAACTGCAACCCGAAAGCTGAGAGGAACACAGCCCCACCCGCTCCTTCCCAAAACGGGGCGACACCAGGCGGGTGGCTTGAGGCTGTGAGGGACGGACGCGAGGCATAAGCCACCGAGGGCAATATACCGGTTTCGTATACGATTCGTATACAGCAACTCTCTATCGGCGAACTGTCCTGGAATCGCAGGGTAAATAGAAGCAGGTCCGCGGTTCGAGTCCGTGTACGCCCACCAAACATTCATCCGGAATCAGTCACCGCTTGCATCGGGCGCCGCAGACAACACTGCTCAGCGCTCCAGCCACTCGTTGGCATCTTCGATGGTTTTGAAGACCTGGATCTTCGCGTTGACACCGTGCTGCGTGCGGAGTTCCCACATGCGCAGCATGCCGAAGTCGGCCTTGCTTCGGGAGACGAACGCCCAGCGACCGCGTTCCTTCGCTGCCCAAAACTCCTTGGTAAAATTGGAGCTGGCCACAATATTCTCAGTGGAAAGTTGCCGAAGGTCTAATTCCCGGTAGTCGTGCAGGACGTCTAGATCCAATCGCATTTGGGGATGGTTCTCCAGCTCGACATCGAGTGCCTCCCAACCCTCAATCGTCGCGATGCCGCAGGCGCGGATCAATACGCAGTTCGCTCCTGGCTCGAATATGAACTCGTACTCCATGGAGTCTTCCGTCACGAACGGCCTCGAGCTACTTTTTGGCGAAACGGCGAGTTGGAACTCACCGTCCGATGGATATGTAGCGCAAATCGCCTTCATTTTCTTGTAGCACCCCATATTCTGGATCGTGTAGGTCCACCACCTTTCATCCCCACGATCAAGACATCTGGCCTGGAGATCTCTTCTGCTGCCAGTCCGCTATTCGCGTCGATAAAATCTCGCATTTGTGTAGTTCTATAGAATCACGGATTTGGTACTAGGCGATGACGCCCCGTCGCTCTCAAGCACCTCACTCGGCACGCCGAAATATCTGTGTGTATGGTGGGGAGAAATCATGGTGTCCAACGACGACGATCGCCGGAGCGGAAAGGACCGCAGAGGCGAAGGCCGAAGCGAGAACGAAGAAGGCCGTAGATCCGGCGCGGACCGAAGACTGGAAATACGAATCCGCAAGCGACTTCCGTGCGAATTCATGGACGGCGACAAACGTGTTCGGGGCTTCGTGCTGGATGTGTCGCCCCAGGGCCTGTTCGTGCAGACCCTCAAGCCGATCAATCCGGGTGGGGAAATCGGCGTTACGTTCACGCCTCCCGGATTCAGCCAGGCGATCGAGGTGCGGGCTTGCGTCGTCCGCAGCCTGCGGGTCCCGCGTCACCTCGCGACGGTTGCGACCGCGGGGGTGGGACTGCGCATCAACATGGCCCCGCCCGAGTACTACGACTTCATCGCCTCCCTGAGCCACCTCGGCGGGAGGACAGGCACGGCTGACGATGTGACTGCCGCCACGGAACAGTCCGCGGAGTCGAAGCCAAAACCAGAGCCAAAACCGGAGTCAAAGCCCAAGAAGCGCAAGCTGCCGCCGCGAATGCCGAAGCCCGAGCCCCAGGCCAAGTATCGTATACAGGCCAAGCAAATTGGCGGGAACCGCTCGCGCTCGCTGGTCTTCAGGGCAATCTCCCGCGAGCACGCCGAGTCCCAGGCACTCGAGCAGATCGGCAGCGACTGGGAGATCGTCGACGTGGAACTCACTTAGCGCCCGCATCGGCGGTTTCGTTGATGCAGCCCTCAGGGCACCCAAGATTCCGAGTGCCGCCGACGGGAAACCGCAATCGCGTGGATCAGGTCTACCTCTCCACGGATCTCAATTCGCCGGGGCACCTTCTTCATCGTTTTTCAGGTCCTTGAGGTCCTCGAGATAGCCGAGCGCGCGAAGCTTTTCGCGTTCTGCCCTGGAGAGCGCGGCCTTAATCTCGCGCGCTGTCAGAGCGCGTAACGCTGCACTTCGCTGCGCGCTCGCGTCGATCAGCATGTCCTTGATTTTTGCACTGGCGGGGTCGTCGAATAAATTGTTCAGTTCGCCGGGGTCGTGGGCCCGGTCGTAGAGTTCGTACCGATCGTCGTCGAGATGATGGATCAGTTTCCAGCTTCCGTGCACGATGGCCAGTTTTCGCCCATCGCTGCCGCGCGCGTAAGTGCCCTCTGAAAAGACGTGGGGTGGAAGCTCGTGGCTGAGGGTTGCGGAGATGAGATCGGTTCCCGGAACCGAGTGCTGCTCGACCCGCGCCAGTCCCAGGACGGTCGCCGCAATGGATGCGGTTTCGACCGGCTGACCGATCCTCAATTCCCGCATCGAATCCTCGAGGTCGCCGCCGATGACCAGCGGAACGTGAATGAGTTCGTCGTAGACGTCTTTGCCGTGCGCGAGACGGCCTCGCTCGAGAAAAGCTTCGCCGTGATCGGCCGTCACGATGAACACAGCAGCGCGATTGCGGTCGGCAGCCAGCACGCCCTCGATCAGACTGCCAAGCCAATGGTCGGTATGGGCAAGTTCTTCGTCGTAGACATCGCTCATGTACTGCCTTTCGATCGGCGACAGGTCGAGGAGTTCCGTCCCTTCGGGCGACGCGAAATGGATGGCGTCGCCAAAGCGCCCGCTCCGCCCGGTCGCGAAGTCGAACTCTGCGTGTCGCAGATACGAATAGTGGGGATCGAAATAGTGCACCCATAGAAAGCTCGGGGCATCGCTCGGCTGGCCAAACAGGGCGAGGGCGGTTTGGGTGAGCACTCTCGAACTCGACCCGTCGTGACCCGGTATGTGCGATTCGTCGATCGAGTCAAAGCCTCGGCCAAAGCCGAATTGGCTGCCGACGAAGACGTGGCTCACTACGGCCTGGGTGCGGTAACCGCTGGTCTTTAGAACTTCAGCGAGTGTCGGGAGCGCGGCATCGATGGGACTCGCGTTGTCAACGGCGCCGTGCTCGCTGGGGGCAACACCCGTATGAATGCTCGCCATGCTGGGCAGGGTCCACGGAGCCTGAGCCACCGCGCGTTCAAATACGATGCCCGACGCCCCGAGTCTTGCGAGATTGGGCGCTGTCACTCGGGGATAGCCGTAGAGTTCCAGATGATCCGCGCGCACGGTATCGAGCGTGATCAATACGATGTCCGGGCGCTTCGAGGCGTCAAAACTGCGGTTCCCACAGCCGACCAGGGGCAGGGACAAGAGCAGACCCGCCCAGACGAGTCCCTGGAACAAAGCTGACTTTTTTGGGCCGAGAGCGCTGCGGCGAGGGCGAAGATAATGGCGAGGGCGAAGATAATTCTGCATGAATCGCGATACTGTACCGCCGACAGTCCTTTTTTCCCCGAACCCCTTTGCAGGGAAGGGATAATCAGGCAATCTCTGCCCGCTTCGAGGATGCGGGGCGGTAGTTCAATTGGTTAGAGCACTGGCCTGTCACGCCAGAAGTTGCGGGTTCGAGTCCCGTCCGCCCCGCCATCCCCCCTGGCTCATGCCGACCCCCCCAACTCGCTACCCGTAGAACCTGCCTTTTAGTTACCGGTGATTTCGGGAGTGTTCACGCGTGGGCATTCCGCGGTCTCTTCATCAACATTTTCATTGACGTTCAGCCCCTGCGTTTCGTGCCGATAGATAGTGGGCATCGCCGCCTCGACTTGGCGATCCAGGAGTGTTCTGTGCAACGTGTACAGTGGAAAGCCGGACCCGTCTTGTTTAATGCCACGACAGTGATGACACTGTTGCGGCTCACGGCGTGTGGCCCGGCCGCTCTGGAGGAAAAACGACGCGCCGAACGGTGCAACGCGACGTACGGGCGGTTCACGCCCGAGGCGTTCGCTTGCCTGGAAGCCGGCGTGGGACGCTTCGCGATGCACGTTCACTAGTCGTCCGGCGACACCGTTCCATTGCGAACGAGGTCCCGGGCGATTGGCGATCACCAGATCCTGCGCCCCAATCGACGCGCAACGGCCACTCGCACCTCGTTGATCAGCCGGGGTTTTCGCGAGGGAATCCGAAAATAGAATCCGTCTGGGTTCGCATGAATTCGCTGCCGACCGAGCCAGCTGTGCACTACGACACAGTCTCCTTCGCATGTAATCCGGCTGCGGCCCGGCCAATCGTCGACGACACCGATCGGGTCGCCCAGCCGGCGATCGTATTCCACCAGCATGCCTCGGTGCTTGCAGAACAGGCTTTGCCCCATTTCGAAGCATTCGCTGTCGGTTTTCGAGTCGTCGAAGGAGCGCGGTGAGAAAAAACGATCCATAGGTTCGGCGGGAGCGGGTGGCGGGCGCTCGATCCGGTTCGCGCTGAGGTCGAAGCGGACATCGGCAGCCAGTTGGCCCGTTGCGTGGTCCAGGGTATCGACCCGGATGCTGGGCTGGTCGGTCCGAGTGTCGGTTGCGTGGTAGACAAGGCGGCTGTGACGCTGGCCATCACGGGTTTCGCGACCGATGACGCCGGTGTGCACGAACAGGCAACGTCCCACCAGCGAGACCGAGTCCGGATAGTTCTGTCCCAGATGGTTGTGTCCAGAAAACCAGAGACGAACCTGCGGGTGCTCGCCCAACAGATCCAAAAAACGTTGTGGCCGATTCGATTGGTTCAGCCAGGCGTTGCCGGCGCGAAGATGGGGGTATTGGAGCACGCGCAAGTGTGATCCGAGTGGGGGGGCGTGGGAGAATACGGCGGTGGGGCGCTCGGGGTTGGCCTCGAGGGTTTTGCGAAACCAGGCGAACTGCGCATCGTCGATCGAAACCTCGTGTTGGTAGCCCCGATTGCCGCGAAAGCCGGTAGAGGAGAGCAGGATGCCCAGGGTCTCGCCGAGTTCTACGCATTGGTAGGGCCGCTCGCATTCGAAGACTTCAGTGAAACACTGCACGACCTCGGCGTCGCTCGAGAATTGGTCAATTCGCTCGAGATCGTGATTGCCCAGAATTGCGCTGGAGGGAACGCCAAACGAAGCCAGGTACGAACGCGCGGCTTCGAACGAGCCCCGGGTGCCCGACTTGCGGCCGCTACCGAGATCGCCCAGGCAAATGATCGCTTCCGGTTCGAGGGCGCGGATCTGATCTCGAGCGCGTTCGAACGGCTCTGGGTTTCGCGGATCGAGATGGAGATCGCCGAGGACAACGAACCTCATGTTTTAGCAGTTCATCCGGAGAGTCCCGATCTCGGGACGTCGGGTGAATTTTCTTTTCGACATCGGGTTCTCTCCGCAGTGGAGTTGGGGATGAAGCCCCAATGTTAGCCCGCATTATTACCGAGTTTCGAACGCACTGTGGTGTGGAGAACCAATGCTGTCCAATCACAGCTAAGCGCAACGAGGACGCAATCCGATAGATAAGGGCTGAACACGTCTTCTACTGTCGGGAGTAGGGCTTGGCTCGTTTTGATTTTGCGAAATTAGCGGCGGCTGCCGGATCGGCGAAGTCGTCCGTGACGTCCTTGGTGCGATCGACTGCGCAATCCTTTGCAGGTTCGAAGACGATGCGCGGCGCACTTGCGCTGTGTGTCTTTGCCGCAGCCCTGACCTCTGGCCTCGTCTTTTTGGTCATCCAGAACAGCCACAATGCACAGCTGGACGAGTTGGCTGAAATCTCCGATCGCGCAAGTCAAACGTTTCGCGATCGATTCGCGGGTTTGAACGCAGATGTACTCGAGTTGGTCAGACGCGTAGGCGAGGCTTCCGCCCAGGTGACCTCTGAGCCCCAGGCCACCGCCGAGACGCAAGCAGTGGGGAGCGTCGCCACTTCGGGGGAGGACGCTTCGCCCAAAGCCGTTGCGTCGATCGAAGTGCGCTGGAGACAGCGACTCGAGGCTTCCATTCGCGACCTCGCAACCCTTCGCAATGATGTTCTCGACATGACCTACCTCGGCCGCTTCAGCGGCGTTCCCAATGGGGACCTGATGGTGGTTCGCGTCGAGCGCAAGTCAGATGGTCGTCTGCACACAACCGAGGTCGATCCGCGTCCCGACTGGAATGCCGAATTTCTGCGACGGGTGATGCAAAGCGAGGCCGGAGTGCCGTCTATTTCGGCTCCGGTGATCGTCGATGTCGACGACGTTGCTCACCATGCGGTGATGCGGAGTGCGACTTCGGTCATGGACTCCGCTGGATCGGTGGTGGGCCTCGTGCTCATCAGTTTGAACCTGTCGGACCTGCTCGCGAGAGTGAGTGTGGCGTTGCCCGATGGCTCCCTCGCGCTGCTCGTGTCTGACGATGGCACCGTGTTGTTGCATCCAGAAGCCGAACTGAGTCTCACGAACGCAAAGGGCGCAGGCTCGGTTCTTCGAGCCGCATATCCGAAATTGCTAAAGGCATTCAACGCACAAGAAGATGCGTACGCTTTTTCGTATTTTGGCGACGCTTCTGCACAGCGCCTGCTTCGTTTCAAGGTTGGAGGCGAAGCATCGGAACTGTTATTTTCGTGGGTACTCTCGGCGCCAGCTGCAGATATCGATTTCGCCTCGGGAATTCGCCTTGCGGAGCACTTCGATCTAGACGGAGCCTTGGCGGAAAACCCCGAAGTCCTTCTGGGCGGGGCCGCGGTGGTGGTGCTCGTCCCGGTCGCCGCGCTCTTCGTTCGTCATAGAAGAAGACGATCAGGCGCAGCCGGCGGAGTGTCCTCGCGATTGGCGAAAAATGCCTCGGTCCTCGCGGAGCGCGCCAGCAAGATTGACGCGGAGAATCAGGCCCTGGCCGAAGAAGTGAATTCCGGCGGAGCACAGGCGGCTGAGGGTTCAGATCGTCCGGAGGAACTACCGGATCTCGCGAACGAACTCGCTGAGGAGCTAGAGCCGGCGAGCGCGCATGAAGACGAAGCCGAAGATGAAGCCGAAGATGAAGTCGAAGAAATCCAGGCGAGCGCCTCTGATGAAGTTCCCGCTCCTGCGCAGGAACCCGTACCCGAATCCGTCGAACCCCGAGACGAAATCGACCCAACGCTACATCCACGGGTTTCCGAAGCCAGTCTGGCATCGGCGCGAGAGCTCGCATCGCATCGCAATCGGCTCGAAGACGAACTCGAAGAGGCTCGCCAGAGCGCGCTGGGCGAACTCGCCGCGGCTCGCGAGCGATTCGAACTCGAACTGGCCCAGGAGCGTGAGCGCGCGATTGACCGGTTGGTCGCAGAGTCGCGCAGAGTATTGGCCTCCGAGATGGGCGGAATCGAACTCGCAACGAACAGCGCGATCGTTCCTGCGATCGAAATTCAAGACTTCAACCTGCGTCAGCTCTTGACCGAGGTCGCGGCGTGGATGGAAGGCGAGACCCACGGACGCAGCGAAAGGTTCGATATTCGATGCAACCGCAACGTCCCGGATCGGCTGCGCGGAGACCCCGATTGGATGGGTCCGCTACTGGTCCACATCGGTCGCAATGCAGTCCGTTGCAGCGAAGACGGTCCCGTCGAATTGTTCGTGAGCTGCATGGACGACGGTGCCGCCGGAGTCAGACTGTGTTTTGAGCTGTGTGCCAGCGATACTGGCCTCGAATCCGACGCCCAGGGTAACGTCCGTGAGCGTCAGGCCTGCGGGTTGCAGTTGACCGAAGAGATTGTCGAGTCATTGCGCGGCGAACTCGAGGTCGAAACCAGACCCGGCGCGGGCTCGATCGTTCGGGTCGTTGTCCCGATGTCACTTCCGGCCTGAACCGCTTCCCCGCAGCTTCCTAGTCTTCGAGCATCAAGCAGCGTTCCGGCGTGCGATTGTCGAGCATGATCGCATCGGGGACCGATGAACTCCGCAACACGGCCGTCATGTGGACCGGGTGGATGCCGCCCGCGTCTATTTGTGCTTCGTCCAGGAGAGCAAAGCGCTCGATAAAGCTGCAGCACGATTCGTCCTCGGGATCGAAGTTGAGGCCGATCTCCGGGCCGACGAACGCATTGATCAGGTTTCCGAAGGCTGCGAAGACTTCGAAGCAGAAGGAATCGAGCAGCAGGGTGAGCAGGGGTGTACTGCCTGGGCTGAGTGGCCCGCCATTGCCAGGTGCGTCGCTGGGCGGATCCGAGGGGGAGAACGTGGTCTGTTCTTCGCCGGTCAGATAGTTGCACATGTAGCGATCGGGCATGACGTTCCAGATGCGATCGATGGTTTCGATGTTTTCGGGGGAGCTGCCGACTGCACTCGGACCCAGCACCGCGCCGATCAACATGACAGAATCGTCCTTCCAGGCTTTCTGGATCTGCTCGAACAAGCCCGGAAGATCTGCGACATGGGCCAGGGATCCGTCGGCGATGAAGACATCGTATTGTTGGTCCTCGGGAAAGCTCGCGAGAGAAGCGGGCAGCGAGAAGACGTGATCCTGGAGCCCGTCCGCCTCGGCGAGGTCGGCCCGAATTTCGTGCCAGCTCGTGCGGTCGTCGAGGCATTCGATGGAAAAATTTGAATGCCCGGCCGCAACGAGTCCGTGGGCGATGCGAAGCTCCAGTTCAGCGTCGGCCCCCGACAAGCTCCAGATTGCAAGGGTCTGGTCGCCCTTCGCTTCGCATTCCCGGGCGATGGTCGTGATGAGCAAGTCGTCGAAGGACTCGACCTCCTCGATCTGGAGGACCGTTTTTATCTGATGGTCGCGCCACCAGCGGAAGATCGGCGGTTGCGGGGGTGGACGCTGGCTGAACAGGTCCCCCGCCGATTCGAGATTGTAGAGTTCGTCTTCGAATGCGGTCGCCGAAATGACCGAAGCCGTCCCGTCGTCGGTCTCGGGTGGGGATTGCGTTTCATCTTCCACTTTATCGTCCACAGCGGTTGTCTCACTCTCGCTGGCTTCGACTGGTTCGTCGTCGGACGGGGAGGGTGGCTCTTGCTCGTCAGCTTCTGCGACTTCGGTTGCGTCCTCGGCTTCGGGGCTTTCGTCGGTCACGCTGTCGACGTCGGCATCAGCATCGGAACCGGCATCCAATTCGGTATCGGAGCCGGAGGTTTCCCGATCCTCCGAAGCCAGTTCCTCGACGTCGGTCGT
This sequence comes from Myxococcales bacterium, assembly GCA_022563535.1. Taxonomy (NCBI): domain Bacteria; kingdom Pseudomonadati; phylum Myxococcota; class Myxococcia; order Myxococcales; species Myxococcales bacterium. The sequence goes on along the minus strand of JADFNE010000057.1, from coordinate 16,617 downwards.
GTCGTCGACTTCGGATGCAACGGGTTGATCAGTCGCGGGCGGTGAGGTCAGCCGCTCCTCGAGATCGACGGCTTCTTCGCGCATTTGGACGGCCTCGGGCTCGGCAGCGGCACCGATCGCCGCTGAGACTCGAATGTCATCGGATGCTCTGCGGGCCGGGATCGGAGTATCGATTGGTCGCGGCTCTGGCAAATTCGGCGCCCCCCGCCCGGGTAGATCCGAAACCCCGGGACGGCTGGCGATCGTCCGCTCGACGACGTCGAGCGTCGCGAGCAGGCTCGCGAGTTGTTCGTCGCGCTGGGCGAGCTTCTCACGTTGGTGGGCAACGACTTCTTCGCGACCGCCAATCTCCGCGTCGAGGCTTCGCGCCCGTTCCTGGTGAGCGAGTAGTTGGTCGCTCAGCATGGCGATTTCGGCATCGCGGTCGGTGATACACTTCTGATGTGTCGCAATGCGATCGCGATACGCTTGCAACTCCTGCTCCCCCGCACTCAGCTCTTCGTCCCGCGCCTTGATGACCCGGTCTCTCGCCTTGAGTGTCTCTTCGAGTGTGGCCCGGGTTGCGCGCAGGTTTTCGATCTTGGTATCGCGGTTTTCGGCGGTTTCTCCCGCGCGCTGCAGCTTGTCGTACATCAGTCTCAGTTCGCGCTCGAGGGTGTCCAGCTTTTCATCCCCAGATGCACTGCGCAATGCGACCGCCGCCAATTCTTCTTGTCGTGCATGGGTCGTCGCGTTGGCGACGGCGAGTCGAGTCGTAAGGTCGGCGATCTCGGCTTCGCGGGAGCGCAGTTGCTGGTGCGCCGCGCCGAGCGCACCGCGCAGCCCTACGTTTTCTGCGTCTCGGTCCGCGATTTCACGACGCGCCGCCGCAAGATGCAGATCGACCTCCGCGCTCACCGAAGCGGTTGCAGTGGGGGCATTCAGGTCGGCCCGCTGAGACGAAACCGAATTGCGTGTCTGGGCGCGAGGAAGCGGCGCCAGGCGTATCGCTTCCCACTCATCCGGCTCGGCACCGGCTGCGTCGGAGGAGGCTGAACCGCTGGTCTGGGCAAACAAGTTGAGTCGCTGGGACCAGCTGTCGCGGCTTCGAGGCACCGGCTCACCCGATGTCCCATTGCCGGCCAGGGGATCGTGATTTTTTGAATCGTGATTGGCCAAGTTGATTCTTCCCGAGAGAGAACTTCGTAAGGAGCTTGCAAGCGACATCGGCTGCCGCGGGTTTCGGCTTTAACTCTCATGGGTTCGCTGACAGATCGCACACGAATTGCGGCTGAATTTTGAGCAGAGAGGTCTTCTCACAGCCGAGTCCGAGTGAGAATGGGCGGGCAGCGCCTATTCGCTCGGTCCAGAAATTTTGAGGGTGTGCCGAAGAGGCAACCACGGTCGGTTCTCCTGGAGATTTGCTGCTGTGGCTACACTGTTGATTGTAGATGACTCTGCTACCGCTCGTTCAGAGATCAAATCCGTTGTCGAGAGCGCTGAGATATTCGATCAGATTCTCGAAGCGAGTGACGGTATTCGCGGTCTGAAACTCATGCTGAGTGAGTCACTCGACATGGTGATCTGCGATCTCGAGATGCCCGGCTTCGACGGTGAGAAATTGCTCAGGGCCAAAGAGTCCAATTCGGAACTCAGCAACACGCCCTTCATTGTCGTGACCGCCTCGGATGATCAAAATCGGAGAACGCGCCTGCTTCAGGGCGGTGCTTCCGATGTCGTCTGCAAGCCGTTCAACGGTCCAGATCTCGCCGCACGTCTGCAGATGCAGTTGAAACTCAAGCGGCTGCAGGACGAACTGAGAGACAAGAACGAAACGCTTGCGAAGATTTCGACTTCGGATCCGACGACCGGCCTGCGCACCCGTCGCTACATCTCGGAATATCTGACGGTCGAGATCTTGCGCGCGCGCCGCTATAAATCACCCCTTTCCGTCATCATGGCCGATCTCGATCACTTCAAGAACGTGAATGATACTTTTGGACATCTCGCCGGGGACGCGGTGCTCGAAGGCACGTGTGCCTTGCTGATTTCCCAGCTGCGGGCGACGGACGCGGGGGGGCGCTTCGGGGGAGAAGAATTTCTCGTCGTTCTCAATCACTGTGATCAAAGCGGAGCCGCGAGCCTTGCCGAACGCTGGCGCGGCGCAGTCGAAAACGAAGAGTTCACCAGTGCCGACGGTCGGTCGATTCCGGTCACCATCAGCCTCGGGGTCGCGCAGTTTGATCTTTCGATGGAGACCCCCGAGGTACTAATCGAAGCTGCGGACCAGGCGCTGTACCGCGCAAAAGACTCAGGTCGCAACCGGGTCGAGCGCGCCGTCCCGGACTGAGCCGACCTCGACCCAGCGTCGGTCCTTTCCACATGCGCTTGCCGCGCTAATCGCCCTGACCCTCGCCCTGGTCCCGACCCTCGCGCTGAGCCCGAAAGCGCTTTAGCCGCTGAGCGATTTCGGCTTCGGCGCCGCGCTCGCTCGGCGCGTAGAACAGTTCGTCCGCGATCGAGTCCGGCAGGTTCTTCGCTGCAACCATCGCGTCCGGTTCATCGTGGGGGTAGCGGTAGTCGCGACCGTATCCCAGGTCTGACATTAATTTGGTTGGTGCGTTGCGCAGGTGCATTGGCACCGGCAGTGAGCCCGTCTGTTCGACAACCGCCATCGCCCGGTCCAGCGCTCGGTAGGCCGCATTGCTGCGTGGCGCGCAAGCGAGATAGGTGGCGGTCTGGGCCAACGGGATGCGGGCTTCGGGCATGCCGAGCCGATCGACTGCCTGATAGTTTGCCATCGCCAGAGGAAGCGCGTTGGGATCCGCATTGCCGATGTCCTCTGAGGCGAAGATCAAAAGACGTCGAGCAATGAACAGGGGGTCTTCGCCGACGACCAACATGCGCGCCATGTAGTAGAGGGCGGCATCGGGGTCGCTGGCGCGCAGACTCTTGATCAACGCGCTCACGACGTTGTAGTGCTCTTCCCGATCGCGGTCGTGGATCAAGACCCGGCGGCCGGCGACCTCACGCACGATCTCGGGGGAGACCGGGCCGTGCGGATCTGCGCCACTGCGATGCGCTGCGACCGCGGCTTCCAGAATGCCGAGGGCTCTTCGCGCGTCGCCGTCTGCGGCGCTCACGATGGCGGGCAAAGTCTCGTCGTCGAATTTCAGATCGAGCGCGCCGAGCCCGCGTTCCTTGTCCCTGCAGGCGTGATCGAGAACCTCGAGCAAACCCGATTCGTCGAGTGGAGCGAGGGTCAGGACGCGGCAGCGCGAGAGCAGGGGAGCGTTCACCGTGAATGACGGATTTTCCGTGGTGGCCCCCACCAGGGTTACGGTGCCCGCCTCGACGTGGGGGAGCAGGACGTCCTGCTGGGCGCGGTTCAGGCGGTGGATTTCGTCGATGAAGAGAAGCGTCCTCAGGGGGGTCCGGCGAGCGCGATCGACCGCGATGCGAATTTCCTTGACCCCGGCGACCACGGCAGAAAGGGGCTCGATGCGGGTGTCGGGGGTCTCGGCGAGCAACCAGGCAAGGGTCGTTTTTCCGCTTCCCGGAGGACCCCATAAGATCAGGGACGGGAGTTCACCGGCGCCGACCATGCTGCGCAGCGCGCTGCCGGGGCCGACCACCGAATCCTGTCCGATCATCTCTTCGAAGCGTCGAGGGCGCATACGGTCGGCCAGAGGGGCTCGGGCCTCGACCTGGCGCTTGGGGCGGTCGGGAAAGAGATCAAAAGTTTCGTCTGCCGGCATGGTTCCTTTATCCTAGCGCTCGTCCCTATCGCAGCACCCGCCCTTGAGTACGGGCCCCGCAAGTGGGATGATTGGGACAGTCGCACCCAGCCATTGCGAGGCGAGCATGAAAATTCAATCCATCGGCATATGCCTGAAGCCGGATCAACCGGATTGCAAGGAGGTGGTGGCCCGCCTGGTCACCTGGGCAGCGGGGCGCCAGGTTGAACTCGTGCTCGACCGAGAGGTCGATCGAGGGCTCGAGATACCGATCTTCGACCGCGTCGAACTCTGCGCCAAGGTCGACTTGATCGTATCCGTGGGCGGCGACGGGACCCTGCTCTCCGTCGCGCGAGCGTTGGGCACCCGGGACGTTCCCATTCTGGGCATCAACCTGGGAAGGTTGGGATTCCTGACCGAGGTCAATCGCGACGAGATGGAAGAATGTCTCGACCGCATGCTCACAAGCGACTTCCCGATCGAACCGAGAATGCGACTCGACATCAGGGTCTACCGGGACGAGCAGGAGATTGCGCGTTATCTCGCGCTCAACGATCTGGTGATCACGCGAACTGCGCTCAGCCGCATGATTGATCTCGAAACCTTCGCGGACGGTTCCAAGGTCACGACCTATCACGCGGACGGCCTGATCCTCTCCACTCCGACGGGATCGACGGCCTACTCACTTTCGGCGGCTGGCCCCATATTGCTTCCCGGTCTCGAGGCCATCGTCTTGACGCCGATTTGCCCCCACTCCCTGAATCAACGACCGTTGGTGCTGCCACAACACACCGAGGTCGAGGTCCGCGTGCGACACATCTCTGGATCCGATTCCGCGACCCTCACGATCGATGGTCAAGACGGCCTCGAGTTGTCTGACCGCGACCGAGTGATTACCCGGCGCTCGCCTCACAGCGTCCACATCGTCTCGTCGCCGTTTCGCAATCGTTTCGAGATTCTCCACACCAAACTCAACTGGGGCGACCGTTGATCGAAACCCTGCGCATTCGCGAGATCAAGATCGTCGAACAGGCTGAGCTCGAATTTGATCCGGGCCTGAACGTGCTCACGGGGGAAACCGGAGCCGGCAAGTCGATCATTCTCGGTGCCCTCGAAATGCTGGCCGGGGCCCGGGGCTCGGCGGACATCCCCCGCAAGGGGTCGGATCTGGGCACGGTTGAAGCGGTGTTTCGCACCGAGGGTCTCTCCGAGTTCGAGAACGAACTTTCTGAGCGCGGATTTGTCGATTCGTCCGACGCAGACTCTCACGAACTCTTCGTCCACCGCACCCTGTCGGCGACTGGCCGCAGTCGTGCTCGGATTGCCGGGCAACTGGTCCCCATCTCGACTTTGGCCGAGTTGTTTTCCGGCCGCATCGAGATCTCGAGTCAGCACAGCTCCCAGGCGCTGCTCCGCCCCGAAAGCCACGGTCGCTATCTCGACGCTGCCGGTCAGCTCTTGCCGTTGCGCGCCGAGGTCGAGCAAGCGTTCAACCGGGTGCGGGCAATCGACGCGCAACTGGCGGCGATTCGCGGCGAAGACGAAGAGCGAGCACGACGTCGCGACTTCCTGGCGTTCCAACTCGAAGAAATCGATGCGGTTTCGCCCTCGCCCGAAGAGTACGCATCGCTCAACGCCGAACACAGTCGGCTCGCACATGCGGGTCAGCTGCAAGAAGACGGAGCCGCGTTGGTCCACGCACTGCAAGGCGATGTCACCGGGGTCGAGGGGGCCAGTGCGATCGATGCAACGACCCTTGCGCTTCGGCTGGGAGAAGGTCTTGCAAATCTGGACACCGGGCTGGGTGCGTTGGTCGAGCGCCTGCGCAGCGTCGATGTCGAACTGCGGGATGTGGCCCAGGATTTTGAGCGCTACGCGGATGGCATCGAAGCCGACCCCGCGCGCTTCGAGGCGTTGGAACAACGGCTCGCCCAGTTCGAGGGTTTGCTTCGCAAGTACGGTCGCTCCGTCGAAAATGTCCTCGTGTTTCGCGAACAAGTCGCGAGCGAGCTGTCCGGCATCGAATGCGCGAGTGAGCGCGAGGAAACCCTCGCAACGGAACGCGCCCAGGTCGAAAAGCTGTTGATCCGCCGTGCGAAGCAACTCAGCAAGGGGCGGGTGAAGGCGGCGGGTGCGTTGTCCGAATCGGTGCAGCGTTCACTCGCAGCACTCGACATGCCGAACGCGACGTTTCAGGTCGAACTGCAGGTTGCCGCCGCCCCCGCTGGTCTGCCCTGCGGTGCGGCGGGAAATGAAGCGCCAGAATTCAAATTCTCGGCCAATACCGGGGAGCCGCTCGCCCCCCTGCAAAAGGTGGCTTCGGGGGGAGAGCTGTCCCGGGTGTTCCTGGCCGTCAAGAATGGCCTGCGCCGGGAAGGTCGCGGAATGGTTCTAGTATTTGATGAAGTTGACGCTGGCATCGGAGGTCGCACGGCCCAGCGGGTGGGCCAGGTACTGGCCGAATTGGCACAGCACCACCAGGTGCTCTGTATCACGCATCTCCCCCAGATTGCAGCCTTTGCAGATGCGCATTTCCGGGTGGAGAAGGCCGAAAAAGCTGGCAGAATTTGCGCCACGGTGCGCCGGCTCGATGCCTCCGAGCGGGTGGAGGAGATCGCCCGAATGGCCGGTGGCGAGAAAATTACGGCCTCGACCCGGCGACATGCCAGAGAGTTACTGAGGGGAAAACCCCTCAAACAGAAGTAGATCTCCTCCCGCGCTCGCTACGGCCCTCACTCGGCAGAAGAAGGGGTCAAGCTCCGAATTCAAATTCCGATGGATTGAGGGTGAGTTGCGTTCGCCTTTCTCGGGGTGACGGACGTCACGCACTAGAAGCTTCGAGGGGGCGATGGATTCAGTGGGAAACGAGGCGTCGGAGCCGGTGTCCTCACCCGTGCCGGCTGGGGGCTCGATCCAGATTCAGTCTGGATTTTACGACGGGCTCGAAGTTGTCCTGGATCGCGACTGGCTCGTCATTGGTCGCGGCCGAGGAGCCGACGTCGTACTCGCCGAGGCCACGATATCCCGCGCCCACGCTGCGATTGGGTACGACGACGGCGGTTTCTACGTTCAGGATCTCGCAAGCACCAATGGGACGTTGGTGAATGGATCGCGTGCAGAGCGACAGCAACTCAAGAACGGCGATGAGCTGCGGATGGGCAGGTTGATTATCGGTGTGAGTTTGCCGGAGTAGGTTGGCAAGACGAATTGAGTTCGGGGGAGAGGGTCCCTCGGCGTCAAAGAGAGAAGCGTGAGATCTCGATCGATTTGGAAGGGCGGGGATCAATAGTATGAAACACTACACCCTGATACTCGTCGGCGATGAAACGTCGCCGATCCGCAGAATCCAGGTGAGTAGCGAAACGATCAAGCGGATGGCTTGCGGGATGGGAATTGCCGTTCTCGTATTTGCCCTCGCTAGCTTTGACTACTACCGCGCTCGGATTGACAACGCCGAATTGGCCGAGCTTCGCGTTCGGAGCCAGGAACAGACCAGCGAGATGGAGCGGGTCCGAATCACCCTCGACGACATGACGAACAAGATGGCTGCGGTGCGAGAACTCGAACGCAAGGTTCGCATCATCGCCAACCTGCCGGGTTCGACCGCAGTGGGAGGCGACGGCATTACCGAGGTGGTTCCGGACGGCAGCATTGCGCCGGACGCAGATGACGCGAATCTCCGGGTTCCTGTGGGTGTGCCGGTGAGTACCGGCGAAGTGGGCGACGAAGCACTGCGCGATGCCATGCGAGGGGATCTGGTGCCGATTCGCGCCGGGGGAACGCCCGATGCGACGGGACTCGCAACGAAAAAGGCCCGGGCCATGCGACAACTCGACGAGTTGGCCAAGGCCATCGGGGTTGGCGCCGAGATCCAGACCCACTCGTTAGAAGAACTGATGATTCAGCTCGAAGACAAGCACAGCCGCCTGACCTCCATGCCTTCGATCTGGCCGACGAGGGGCTGGCTCACGTCGCGCTTCGGCCCGCGAATTTCGCCGTTTACGGGTCGTCGACAACACCATGCGGGGATTGACATCGCGTCGGCCACTGGAGCCGACATCGTCGCTCCCGCCGCGGGACGCGTGGTCTTCGTCGGACGCAAGGGCCCCCTGGGCAATACCGTCGTGGTGGAGCACGGTTTCGGTGTACGCACCCTGTTCGGTCACGCCGAGAAAATCCATGTGAAGATTGGCCAGGAACTCAAGCGAGGCGAACTTCTTGCATCCGTGGGCAGCACGGGGCGCAGCACGGGTCCCCACGTGCACTATGTGGTCGAAGTCAACGGGAAGGCCCGAAACCCCCTCGACTATATTTTTGACTGAGCGATGATACCCCCTCATTTTTTGAGCGGGTCCCCGTACGGTTTTCCCATCACGGAGAGTCGATTGTGCGCGGGCCTATCGGGCGGCTTGTCGGGAGTCATGCCGCGAGCGCCCATCCGCTGAGCCCATCCCCCGCTCGGGAGTAGCTGGAACCCGCATGCAACGAGTGCTGAGCAAGGTCTTTGGAACCGCCAACGACCGCTGGATCAAGCGGGTGCTCCCGCTCGTGGTCAGCGTGGCGAGTCTCGAACCCGAATACGAGAAACTGAGCGACGCTGAACTCGCAGCGCTGACGCCGGTCTTTCGCCAGCGCCTCGAGCAGGGCGAGTCTCTCGACGCTCTATTGCCCGAAGCCTTCGCCGCCGTGCGCGAAGCTTCCAAACGAACCCTGGGTCAGCGCCACTACGACGTGCAGATCATCGGCGGCATCATCCTCCACCAGGGCAGGATCTCCGAGATGAAGACAGGTGAGGGCAAGACCCTCGTCGCGACGCTTCCCTCGTACCTCAACGGTCTCTCGGGTGACGGCGTGCACATCGTCACTGTGAATGACTACCTCGCCACACGCGACGCCGAATGGATGGGCGCGGTGCATCGTTTTCTCGGCCTCACGGTTGGGACGATGGTGCACGGGTTGACGGATCTCGAGCGAAGCGACGCCTACGGCTGCGACATTACCTACTGCACAAACAACGAACTCGGGTTCGACTATCTCCGCGACAACATGAAACTCAACGCGGAAAATCGCGTTCAGGGCGAACTCAACTACGCGATCATCGACGAAGTCGATTCCATTCTGATCGACGAAGCTCGGACCCCGCTCATCATTTCCGGTCCCTCGGAAGAAAACACCCAGATCTACAGCGTGGTGAACCGAGTGATTCCCAGTCTCAAGGCGGGAACCAAGGGGGAGCCAGCGAAAGGCATCGAAGAGACCGGGGACTACTGGATCGACGAAAAAGCCCAGTCCGCGATGCTCACTGAAGCGGGGATCCACAAAATCGAACAGATGCTGAATGTCGAGAACCTCTACGACCCGGAGGCGCTCCCGATCAATCACGCGATCTCCCAGGCCCTGGTGGCGCACACGCTCAAGCGGCGCGACGTCGACTACATGGTCACGGTGGGGGAGAGCGGCAAGAAGGAAGTCGTCATCGTAGATGAGCACACCGGGCGTTCGATGCCCGGCCGTCGCTGGTCGGATGGTCTGCACCAGGCCGTCGAAGCCAAGGAGGGGATCACGGTTCGCAGTGAAAACCAGACCCTGGCGACGGTGACGTTCCAGAACTTCTTCCGGATGTACTCAAAGATTTCAGGCATGACCGGGACCGCGGACACCGAAGCCGCCGAGTTTGCCAAGATCTACAACCTCGAAGTCACCATCATTCCCACCCATCGACCGATGATCCGAGACGATCAGTCGGATGTCGTGTTCAAGACCAAGCGCGAGAAGTTCAACGCGGTGGCGGATGAGATCATCGAGCGACAAGAACGCGGGCAACCTGTTCTGGTGGGTACGATTTCGATCGAAACGTCCGAGTCGCTATCGAAGACGCTCAAGAAGCGCGGCATCAAGCACAACGTGCTCAACGCCAAGCATCACGAACGCGAAGCCGAAATCGTCGCACAGGCGGGAAGCAAGGGGGCGGTCACGATCTCGACCAATATGGCGGGTCGCGGCACCGACATCGTGCTCGGGGGCAACCCCGAGGTGATGGCAGTGCAGAAGTGTCACGGTGACAAAGAGCACGAAGACTACGGAGAAATCCTGCTGCGCTTCGAGCGCGAGTGCAGTCTGGCGCAGAAGCAAGTCCTCGAAGCCGGAGGGCTCCACATCCTGGGCACCGAACGCCACGAGAGTCGGCGCATCGACAACCAGTTGCGGGGTCGCTCGGGTCGCCAGGGGGACCCCGGTTCGAGCCAGTTCTTTCTCTCGCTGGAAGACGATCTCCTGCGCATCTTTGAAGCCGACAAGGTCGCGCAGTGGTGGGATCGGGTCGGCGTCGAAGAGGGCGAGGCGATCGAAAACCGCATGCTGACCCGGGTGATCGAGGGCGCACAGAAGAAGGTCGAGGCCCGCAACTTCGACATGCGCAAACACTTGCTCGACTACGACGACGTAATGAACAAGCAGCGCCAGGCGTTCTACGCCCGCCGCCTGAACGTGTTGTTGGCCGACAGCTTGCAGCAGGAAATCGAAGAGATGGTCGAGGGGATCGTAGTCAATGTCCTCGCTGAACACTGGCCTCGGAAGGGCTCACCTGAAGTCGAAGACGTCAACAAGATTGCGGCGGCGTTCAAGACACACTTCGGTCTCGTCCTCGAAGCCGATCAACCTCCCTTCATCAACGCCGAAGGCAAAACCCAGGACGACCGGGATGCATTCGGGCGGGTTGTACTCGATCGCCTGATTGTGCTTCTCGAGGAAAAGAAGACGCGCTGCGCTGAGATGGTGGAGCAGTACAAAGACCTCAACTACCCCAAGTTCGAGTGGTTCGAGCGCGACATCCTGTTGCAGGTACTCGACGCCCAGTGGAAGGATCACCTGCACACGATGGACGGCCTGCGCGAGGGGATCAATTTGCGGGGCTACGCCCAGAAGGACCCGAAGGTCGAGTATCAGCGCGAGGGCTTTGCACTGTTCGCCGAAACGGAACAGCGCATGGACGACCAGGCCGTCGAAGTCCTGTTCCGCTTTACTCTGCCCACCCCACGCATCGAGACCGTGCGACATCGCGGCAAGGAAAACGATGCGGCGCTTCCCGGCAAAGCCTCCGGCCCCCATAGGAGCGGAGGAGCGGGGGGTGGAACCTCCGGCAAGGTGGGGCGAAACGATCCCTGCCCCTGTGGCAGCGGCAAGAAGTTCAAGAAGTGCTGCGGCGCCTGAACTCCGCTCTTCCGACGCGATGACGAACGTGGTGACGAATTCCGCTTAGTCGCTATACCTCCTCGCCATGTCCTCCGGAAAGCGACCCATTCCCGCATCCAAGAGCAGAAGCGCGAGCCGGGCGAAAGCCTTTGGCGGCAAGGCGCTGCCCGTGCCGGGGTTTCGCTATGCGGGAGTTCACTGCGGCGTGAAACCAGCGGATCTCGATCTGGCGTTGATTGCCAGCGAGGTTCCGGCTTCCGTGGCCGGGGTGTTTACGCGATCGACGATCGTCGGTGCACCGGTCACCTGGTGTCGCGCGCGCGCGGCTTCTGGACGGGCGCGGGCCGTGGTGGCGAACAGCGGCTGCGCGAACACGGCGATGGGAGAGCGGGGCGCACGCGACGCCGCAAGCATGGCGTCCCATGTAGCAAAGGCCCTCGGTTGTTCCGCCGACGAAGTGTTCGTGGCCTCGACCGGGGTGATCGGCGAACCCCTGCCGATGGCTGCCATTCGATCCGGCATTCGAGATGCGGGGAACAGGCTCGCGGCCAATGGCATGCGCAAGGCTGCGGAAGCGATTCGGACCACAGATACGTTTGGAAAGTGCGCGAGCATCGAAACGGTCGTGAACCGCAAGGCGGTGACGCTTGCGGGCATCGCCAAGGGCTCCGGCATGGTCGAACCCAACATGGCCACCATGCTTTCCTTTCTCACGACGGACGTAGCCGCGACCCCTGCCTATCTGCGGGGCGCGCTCCGACGGGTAGCGGACCAGACCTACAACCGAGTCACGATCGACGGCGAAGGGTCGACCAGTGACACCGTGCTGCTCCTCGCCAACGGTCTGGCTGGCAACGCGATCCTCAGGAGTGCCAGAAGTCCCGGCGCTGCACGCTTTGAAGCTGCGCTGCTCGAGGTTGCCGAGCAACTCTCGCGCATGTTGGCCCGGGACGGAGAGGGCGCGACCAAGCTCGTGACGGTCGAAGTCTCCGGCGCCAAAAATCCGAAACAGGCAGATCTGGCCGCCCGGCGCATCGCCAACTCGCTGCTGGTCAAGACCGCGCTCTTCGGTCGGGACCCGAATTGGGGCCGGATCCTGCAGACGATCGGGGCCGGCCGGGTCGAGGTGAAGCTCCCCAGGGTCGAGGTGAAGTTGTGTGGTGTCTCGGTTTTCAGGGCTGGTTCCGCAACCGGCGGCAGGGCGCGAAAGCGCGCTGAGGTGGGCCTCGCCTGTGACGACATCCTGATCGAGGTCCAGCTCGGGGCAGGACGCTCCAAGGCGCGGATCTGGACCTGCGATCTCAGCTACGACTACGTGCGCATCAACGCCGAGTACACGACCTAGCAGATTCGGGCCCGCTGCGAGAATCGCGCAAAAATCCCTGAGATTTCAGCTTGTTGCCCCGAGCGCCGTAAAATCAAAGGCGCTAAGCTGCGGCGCGAAAAAACACACGTTTCACTCTGCCCCTGCGGTGCCCGGAACTGCCGAATCGAGGAAGACTGCGCGGGATCGTCCCGCGGAGTTAGCGCCTCGCGGTCGTTTCGGGTTGGGGGTTCGAAGATCAGGGCGCCCTCTGCCATGCTCGGGGTCCTGCACGGAGTGGAGCGGAGGCACAACCGCAAAGGAGAGCGAAATGAGCGAAACGACGGTCGATCCGACCGCCGCTGCAGGCGATTCCGCCGCTGCAGCACCCTCGAGTGAAATGGCCCAGGCGTTTGAGGCCACCGAAGTCACCATTCAATCTCTGCTCGAAGCCGGCGTGCATTTCGGTCACCAGACCCACCGCTGGAACCCGCAGATGAAGCGCTTCATCTTCGGCTCGCGCAACGGCACCCACATTATCGATCTCGACCAGACCCTTCCGCTGTTCAAGAAGGCGCTGGCCCACCTGCGCGAAGTCACATCCGAAGGAAAGGGAGTCTTGTTCGTCGGCACCAAGCGGCAAGCCGCTCCCCATATCATGGCGAGCGCGGGTCGCTGCAAACAGGCTTACGTCAATTCGCGCTGGCTCGGCGGCATGATGACCAACTGGAAGACGGTCAAGAAGTCGATCGACCAGTACAAGTTGATGCTCGAGATTCAGGCCGACGAAGACAAGCGCGATGCACTTTCGAAGAAAGAACTCGCCCGCATGAGCCGGGCCTGCGACAAGTACGCCAAGTCGCTCGCCGGCATGAGGGAGATGACCAAGTTGCCGGCCGCGATCTTTGTGATCGATGTCGGCAAGGAGGCGATCGCGGTTTCTGAGGCCCAACGATTGGGGATCAGCGTGATCGGCGTGGTGGATAGCAACTGCAGTCCCAATGGCATCGATTTTCCGATCCCGGGCAACGACGACGCGATTCGATCGGTGGAGCTGTACTGCAATGCCGTCGCGGACGCCTGCATCGAGGGCGCCGCGCTCCACGCTGCCAAGCTCGCTTCGCAGCCCAAGGTCGAGAAGGACACGAAGACGGGGACAACCTCAACCGGCCGACGCGTCGTCGAGATCAAGCAGGCACCCAGACGCGGACGCGGCAATCAGGATGGCGGCTCGGGCCGCACCCGCAGTTCGGGAGGCTGGGGCGACGACAAGAAGTCCGGAGCCAAAGCAGGTGCCGACGCCAAGTCCGGAGCCAAGTCCGAAGCCAAATCCGAGGCAACGCCGGACAAGCCCGAAGAGACTGCGGCGGCAGCGCCGACCGGCACCCCCGAGCCGAAGGCGGAAGAAGCTTCGAGCGAAGGCTGATACGGGGAATCATCAAGCCACCACCGAGCATATGCACGGAACTTCATTGAAGACCGAACGCAAGAGAGAAAGGTAGATCCCATGGCAAGTGTTTCAGCCGCAGACGTGAAGGCGCTGCGCGAATCGACCGGCGCAGGAATGATGGATTGCAAGAAGGTTTTGACCGAGGCCGCAGGAGATCCCGAAAGAGCTCTCGAGTTGCTGCGCGAGCGCGGCCTTTCCAAAGCCGGCAAGCGAGCCGGGCGTGCAACCAGCGAGGGCGCGATCGTCATCGCGATCGATGGCGGCCGGGGGACCATCATTGAACTCGGTTGCGAGACTGACTTTGTAGCCAACACCGACGAATTCCAGGGATTGGGCCAGCAGATCGCCGACGCAATCGCGAAGGACGGCAATCAGCACGATTCCAAGACCGCATTGGGACTCGGATTGGGTGAGGGCACCGTCGATGACAGCATCAAGGCCGCCGCGGGCAAGCTGGGCGAGAACGTCGAACTCAAGCGCGTCTCGCAGGTTTCCTGTGACGGCGTGCTCGGTACGTACATTCACGCCGGAGGCCGTCTGGGTGTGATGGTGGCGCTCGACGGTGCAAACGGTGGCGAATTCACTGGAATCGCCCGGGATCTCGCCATGCACGTTGCGGCGATCGACCCGACACCCATCGCGATCGATCGCGACGGCGTCCCGACCGATCTGGTCGAAAGTGAAAAGTCGATCCTGCGCAATCAAGCGCTGCAAAGCGGCAAGCCGGAAAACATCGTAGACAAAATCGTGGAGGGAAGGATCAACAAGTTCTTCGCCGAGAACTGTCTGCTCGAGCAACCCTTTGTAAAGGACCCCGACACGTCGGTGACGAAGATGCTTGCGGCGGCCAGCGACGACCTCAAGGTTGCGTCGTTCATCCGCTTCAAGCTTGGCGAGGCGACCCAGTAGTGGCTGGCGCAGCCTATCGTCGAGTGCTGATCAAGCTGTCGGGCGAGGGGCTTGCCGGAAAGGACGGCTTTGGCATTAATCCCAAAGTGATCAGAACCATCGCGCAACAAATTCGCGAAGTTCACGAGACGGGGGTGCAGGTCAGCATTGTGATCGGTGGGGGCAATATCATTCGCGGCATTACGGCGGCCGAAGAAGGAATGGATCGCACCAACGCCGACTACATGGGCATGCTTGCCAGCGTGATCAACGCCATGGCGTTGCAGGATTCGCTGGAAAAGATCGAACTGCAGACCCGGGTACTTTCGGCCATCGACATTGCCCAGGTGGCGGAGCACTACATCCGCCGCCGCGCGGTTCGCCACCTCGAAAAGGGACGCATCGTGATCTTCGGGGGCGGGACCGGGAACCCCTACTTCAGTACCGATACCGCTGCGGCCCTGCGCGCCGCCGAGATCGAGGCCGACGTGATTCTCAAGGCCACCCAGGTCGATGGCGTCTACGATTCCGACCCCCATGTGAACGCCGACGCTATCCGCTACGAACGGATTACTTTTGACCAGGCGATTCGGGATGGTCTTCGCTTCATGGACCAGGCGGCGATCGCACTGTGCAGTGAGAACTCGCTCCCCATCGTGGTCTTCGACATGGGTGTCGCGGGAAATCTCATGAAGGTAATACAGGGCGAGACCGTGGGGACGATCGTCACCGATTGATCGTTCGGAATTGATGGTTGTTCGTTGATCGATGTACCATGGCGAGCAAGTTTGAGCGACCGCCTGAACTGGGAAGAGCGGAGGAAGTCATGGCCGAAGAAGATCTGGAGATGATCTACGAAGAAGCTAGCGATGCGATGGAGAAGTCGGTCAAGAGTTATCGCAAGGATCTTCTCCGAGTGCGCACCGGTCGCGCGAGTACGGCTTTGCTCGACGGCGTCATGGTCGACTACTATGGGACGTTGACGCCGCTGAACCAACTGGCAAACCTCAGCGCTCCGGACCCACGGTTGCTGGTCGTAGCGGCGTTCGACAAGGGCGCTCTCAACGATATCGAGAAGGCCATTCAGTCCTCCGAACTCGGTCTCAATCCCGCCAACGACGGCAAGGTCATCCGCATCTCGGTTCCGCCGCTGACGGAAGAGCGACGCAAGGATCTGGTGAAGCAGGTCAAGAAAAGTGCCGAAGAGCACAAGGTCGGGGTGCGGGAAGCACGCAGGGATGCCATCGCGATGCTGAAAGAACTCGAGAGCGACGGATCGCTCCCGAAGGACGACCGTCATCGCGCCGATAAGCACATACAAGACCTGACCAACGAGTACACGGGCAAAGTCGATGCGCTGACGGCCCAGAAGGAAAAAGAAGTCCTGGAGGTCTGAACCCGATGAGCGATTCGCGGATTGATCCAGATCGAATTCCGCGTCACGTCGCCATCATCATGGATGGCAACGGACGCTGGGCACAGGATCGAGGCCTCGACCGAAATCTTGGCCACCGCGAAGGTATCGACTCGGTGCGCGCGGTGGTGCGTGGGGCGCACGATCTGGGCATCGGTACGCTGACCCTGTACGCGTTTTCCATCGAGAACTGGAACCGTCCAAAGGGCGAAGTCAAATCGTTGATGGGGCTGTTCGAGGAGTACCTCGAAATCGAGCTGCCCGAAATCATGGAGAAGGACGTTCGCGTGCGCGCCGTCGGGCGTATGGATCGTCTGCCACGGACGACCCGCATGGTGGTGCAGCACGCCATCAAGAAGACCGCCAACAATCGGGGCATGACCCTCGTCGTTGCGCTTTCCTACGGTTCAAGACAGGAAATCGTAGACGCCGCTCGCCAACTCATGCGCGATGCCGAGGCGGGAAAACTCGATCCAGAGCGCCTCGACGAGAAAATGTTCTCCGCCTATCTCTACGCGCCGGACCTTCCCGACCCCGACCCGCTGATTCGGACCGGGGGAGAGTTTCGGGTTTCGAACTTCCTGCTCTGGCAGATTGCCTACACCGAGATCTACACGTCCGAACGCATGTGGCCCGAGTTTCGCGAAGAGAATTT